>QIMB01000417.1 GCA_003233615.1 Nitrospirota bacterium | reverse complement strand
AAAATTCTAGAAATTGAAAAAAATAATAAAGGGGTAGATAGCCTAGACAAATGGATAAATGAACAATTACCCAAAATTCGTGAACAGAATAGTTTTGTATTTCCTAAGCTGGAAGAATTTGCAAAGGAGCAAGATGTATCTTTATCAAAATTTGTCTTTCATATTAGAAACGAAGCAGCGCACTATATGATCAATTCCGAAATTAATTTAGACGATAACTCAGCACGAGAATTGTTTGGACACGCAACGTAACCTTTAGAAGACCTTGCTATTCGATATATTTAAAATGTACTAGAAATCACTGCTGTCCAAAACAGCCAAAAGCTCAAACATTGGGGCAGTATTCATGCGGGTTTTAGGCAGGAAATGTGTGTTTTTCACATTTGTGCCTCATATGCTGTCCCGAACCGGAAAAGCCTATGAATGTTAGGGAATCGTTCATTTCCATATTCTGTTTTGGACAAGAGTGACTAGAAATATCAGATGACCTATTTTCGGTTTCTTTCATAGAAGTTCCCTGAATAGCAAAAAACACCATATGGAGAAAATTGGGTCCATAAGAAAAGCCAAGAGGTGCTTAGGCAGGAGATATAGAGAAAAAGTGGTCTATATCCCCTGCCCATGAAAATGACCGCATGGCGGGATAGCTGGGTGGAGTCGGGGTTCGGGGCTGCGCCCCGGTATTCGGCGAAGTCGACGGGGAAGCCATGGTGTTGAAGTTGTGTAAATTGTTGATGATGGTCCCAAAGCGGTGTCTGTCAACGGAATGAAGGCTCTTCTGAAAAACGCTACTTTTATGGTGCCCGGCATTCTTTTATCTCTTCGTCTTGTTCTTTCTTTGTCGCTTCCCGCTTAGCGTGTTACGCCTCATGAGCGTTCCCCTTTTCTGCGTTAAGGTCATGCTCTTCGGTCTGTTGTTCCTTTTGATCGACCTAAATTGCCAAAATGGCGTAGGGGTTGTTGTTTGATCAATAGAAACCCTTATGGTACGATTTTTTGAATGAGTATTTTCCCGAATAAGAAACTCGTTAAAAGTAAGAAATCTTCCCCGGAACATTCTTCATTAACCGTTCAAATTGCAGGGATTTTTCTTGCCACCGTCGGAATTTTGTGGTGTCTCAGTCTTTTGACCTTTTCGCCAGCCGATCCGGTTCTACTGTTCCCTCATTCTTCCTCTCAAGTGGTTTCTGAGAATGCTGTGGGGATTGTGGGTTCCACGACAGCCTTTATGTTATTGACGACAGTGGGTGGGGGTGCATTTGTGGTGCCCCTATTGTTCGTGGGATTTGGGTTGTCGGTACTCTGGTCTGAACGTTTGCGCGTGACTCTTGTAGGGTTGGTGGGCGCATTGTTGGCGATCTTGTCCGTCAGTGCCTTCCTGCATCTGCAAACTTCGCCTATCGTCACTGCAGATGTATTGAGCCGTACCTCCGGCGGGTTCATTGGGCAGGAGGTTTCGGAATTTCTTGGAACCTATTTTGGCGTTACTGGCGCCATGATTATTGTCGGTGCCATGTTGTTGGTGGCCTTTTTGTTGTTGGTGCCGGTGTCACTTGGACAAATGGCTCGCGGCACGATAGGCCTTGGAGGACGTGTGTGGGATCGCGTGGTCGCATTCCTTGCGACAATAAAAGATCGTGAATGGCGGTCGCAGGATGCTGAACCGAAAAAGAATAAATCAATTCGCATTAATCGGGAGTTAGCTGCTCGGGGAGGGATTGGGAGTTTGGGTTCGGATGGCATCTTGGAATCGAGCAAAGAGTCAAAGGCGCAATCAGAGCCTCACCCAATTCTGCTAGAAACTGAGCCACGTTTGGCGTTGACGGACCAAACGGATAAGGAGTATGTGACGCGCAAAACTGTGTCAGAATCCTATGAAATGCCGTCGGCTGCAGATCTTCTGGATACGCATGCGGCTCGGGCGGCCCATCAAACGGATGCGGTATTGAAATCCCAGTCCGACATTCTGGTGCAGACGTTAGCCAGTTTTGGGATTCAAGGAAGCGTGACTGATGTGCATCCCGGTCCGGTCATTACCATGTATGAATTTGCTCCCGGGCCGGGTATTAAGGTCTCGCGTATTGTGAACTTGGCCGATGATTTGGCCATGGCGCTGAAGGCATCGAAGATTCGGGTCGTGGCGCCTCTCCCTCGTAAATCTACGGTCGGTTTTGAAGTGCCGAATCCCAAGCGGGAAACCGTGGGATTGAAAGATATGTTGACGTCCGAGACATTTTTGCGGGCGCGGTCAAAATTGGCCATGGCGCTGGGGAAGGATATTTATGGTCGGCCGGTGGTCATTGATCTGTGCACGATGCCACATCTGCTGGTGGCTGGCTCAACCGGTTCAGGTAAAAGTGTGGGGTTGAACTGTTTGTTATTGAATATTCTGTTCACGGCCCATCCCGATGAGGTGAAGCTCCTCTTGATTGATCCTAAAGTGTTGGAATTACAAGTATATGATGGCATTCCTCATCTCATTCGGCCTGTGATTACGAATCCGAAAGAAGCCGTTCGAGGTCTGAGCTGGGTGGTGCAGGAAATGGAACGGCGCTATCGGGTGTTAGCCGAATTAGGCGTTCGGAGCATTGCTGCCTACAATCGGAGAGTCGCCGAGCTTCAAGAAACCGGTTCAACCGGTCGGAGCAAAAAGACATTATCGAAAGGTCAGTCGATGGAGATTGAGGAGGCGCCTTCCTTGGAGACGCCAATCGAGGAGCGGACGCCATTACCCTATATTGTGGTCGTTATTGATGAATTTGCGGATCTGATGATGGTGGGGCCGAAAGATATTGAGGATCGCATTGCTCGACTCGCACAAATGGCCAGGGCTTCGGGAATTCATCTTGTCTTAGCGACACAACGACCATCGGTGGATGTCGTGACTGGTCTTATTAAGGCGAACTTTCCTGCACGCATTGCGTATCAAGTGTCCTCAAAGATTGATTCGCGAACAATTCTTGATGCCAATGGCGCCGAAAGTTTATTGGGAAAAGGTGATATGCTGTTTTTAGCGTCTGGAACCGGGCGACTCGTTCGCCTTCATGGGCCCTATGTGTCAGACGATGAAGTTCGGAATGTGGTGGAGTGGGTGAAAGCGCAAGCTTCTCCGGTCTACGATGAAGCGGCTTTGGCGTTAGCGCAAGAATCGCCGACCGAAGATCAGGAGGTCGATGAAACCTATGAACGAGCTCGAGAATTAATTATGACGACCGGACAAGCATCCGCGTCTTTTCTTCAACGACGCCTGAGGGTGGGATATCCTCGTGCGGCCCGGATGATTGAACACATGGAAGAAGAAGGCCTTGTGAGCGCCCCGGGACGTGATGGTCGACGAGAGGTTCTGGCTCGAGGAACCGCCGCAGCGGAGATTGGATGAAGAGATTAACTATGGTGAACCTCATCGTGTTCTGGGGAATGATACTTGTGGCACAGGGAATGGAGGTGTTGGCCTCCACCGTCGATGATGTGGTTCAACGTGTAGATGAGTCCTACGCGAAGATTCAGGACTTACAGGGAACGTTCACGCAGGAGACCATCATTGAAGGATTTGCAACAGGGTTTGAGTCGACGGGACAGTTCTTTTTAAAAAAGCCCGGCTTATTACGATGGGATTATCTCCAACCGTCTGAAGAAATGATCTATGTGGATGGAGATGCGGTCATGATGTATGTGCCCGAGCATCAACAAGTTGTCAAAGGCACGCTCACGCAAATTGCGGCGTCAAAAGGTCCTTTATCGCTGCTGTTGGGTGTGGGGAAACTGGCAGAACAGTTTATCGTTTCGGAAGCTGCGGATACATCTCAAGAGCAGACCGATGTGCCCAGAATAATCTTAGTCCCGAAACCCGACGGGGATACTGCTCCGACGATCAAAGAAATCGAATTGCATGTATTCCCTGATTCCTATCTCATTCAAGACATGACCATCGTTGATGCCAATGGAAATATTTCTCGTGTACGTTTTGATCATCTCCAGGTCAATCAAGGGCTTTCAGATGATCTGCTGAAGTTTACCCTTCCACCCGATGTGGTCGTGGTTGATTTCCCCACGTTTTAAAAAAGAGCGTGCGATTGGTGCAGAGGCTCTGGGAATTTTCAAAAAGGATGAACCGCAATGGCTGAACGTATCTTGGTCGTGGATGATGATCGCGGTGTTCGGGAAGCACTGTCGGAATACTTACTCTCTCTCGGGTATGTCGTCGTCGCGGTCGAAAACGGAGAGGAAGCCTTGAACGAATGCGGGAAAGGTGACTTTGATGTGGTGATGGCTGATTTGATTATGCCCAATATGGATGGCATGGAGTTGTTGCGGCGTATTCGTGAAATCAAAAACAATGATGTGATATTTCTGATGATTACAGGGCATCCCTCTATTGGGACGGCGGTAGAGGCCATCAATCGTGGGGCGGATGATTACATTACGAAACCGTTTCATTTGGAAGATGTCAAATTGCGCATCTCGAAAGCGTTGGAAAAGCAAACCTTAAAAGGCCGCCTTAAAACTGCGCAAGGACTGGCCTGGGGTCTTATGTTGTCCATTCCTCTTTGGCTGCTGCTCGGCATTATTCTGGTTATTCTTTTTAAAGATTAACCGCTTTCTCCCTCTCAGTTGTCTTTCCGCAATGATTGTCCAGCAAAAGGACGGTTGACGTAACGTATGAACGATATGTTGAGAATGATCAAGATTGTTTTCTTGATAGTGGTGAGTGTTACGGTTGTGAGTGCAACGTCTTCACGTGCCTTCAATCGGCATATCACGGAAGATCCCACAAAAACACTACACAAATATTTGTCCTTGGATAAGAAAGGCGCCAGACTCGAGACCGCTTCTTGGCACGTGCTTGAATCCTATGTGGATTGGAAAGAAGATGTGGCGTGGGGACATGTGGTGGTGATCTCGAACTTTCATATTGAGCATGATGTGACGCAATGGGAAATTCTGAATGGGCTCGAAGCCAAAATCCCTGTGATGTTTGATGTGCTTGGAACCATGCATTGGGAAAGCGTGACATTTGTTCCTGATTCCCATCAGGAATCCTATGTGTTTCATATCAAAGCTATTTACGACCGATGGCAAATTGTGCATCCGCAACTACCCCCTCATGTGGGTCGACAACGCCTCATAAATTTTGTGCGTTGGACGGAATTGAATGAACCTGATGCAGCCAAAAAGGCTGTGTTTACCTCCTTACATCGACAATTGAAAGCGCGATAGCGGGAAGAAAGTTTTAGGAATGGCAAGATGGTGTGCGGAGGTGTTGTTGTTTGATTTTGATGGCACCCTGATTGATTCTAAGGTAGATATCGCGACTGCCGTGAATCTTACACTTGGGGATTTGGGATTACCCACTCGTTCGGTTGAGGAGATTTTTAGTTTTGTGGGGGATGGCGTCAAGCGGTTGCTCCGTCTTTCGGTGGGCGAGGGAAATCCCGATCAATATGATCGGGCTCTGGATGTGTTTCGCCAGCATTACTTGAAGCATTGTGTGCAGACGACGAATTGGTATCCGGGGATCTGGGAGGTTCTTCAGCACTATAAAGATTGCAAGAAAGTCATCGTAACGAATAAGTCTTTGGAATATACTCTGGCTATTGTTGATGGCTTGCAGGCACGTGATCTGTTTCTCCATGTGGAAGCACCACGAGATACCAGTGAGCTCAAGCCGGAGCCTGTGATGTTAGAGCGAGCCATGAAGGTAGTAGGAGCCGATCCAGCTCATGCCCTGATGATTGGGGATAGCACCAACGATGTTCGGGCTGCTCAAGCTGCGGGTATTCGAGCATGTGCTGTGGGCTATGGCTATGGCAATCGCGAACGAGTCGTTGCACTACAACCCGACTTTTATTGCGAAACACCTGGGGATCTTATCGGTCTGTGGTAATTGTCTCAGGAAAACTGATGCATCTTTCTCTGGGAGTTGTGGCGTAGACCGATATTCTTTTATGATCGTCAAGATTTTTTCTGTAGTTTTTGCCGAATGGCGACAATGGACCTGTTAGATATGAACACTTTCATAGCCCATACACGCCCGAGGAGCAATAAGCTTCAACAGCCAAGGGAATGTTCAAAAAAGTCCGTCCAGCAAGGCCGCAGCCTTTTTGGCGCGCGGAGCGTACGCTCAGTACGTGAGCACGGCAAAAGGGCGAGAACGCCGCTGGCGACTTTTTTCAACATTCCCATAATTGATAAATGAGGAGAGGTAGAATTGGCACAACCAGTCATCACATGTCTCGATATGGAAGGGGTGTTATTCCCTGAAATTTGGCTGGGGCTCGCCGATAAGGTCGGCTTGCAGGAATTACGACTCACGACTCGTGACATTTCTGACTACGATATTCTGATGAAGAAACGGTTGGATGTGTTGCGTACTCACCGTATTACGATTCACGATATACATGACGTTGTTCGAGACATACGTCCTCTTCCCGGTGTGCCAGAATTTCTAGCCTGGTTGCGGCAGCGGTCTCAGGTGATTATTTTGTCGGATACTTTTTATGAGTTCGTGCAGCCCCTCATGGAGCAGATTCAGTTCCCCACAATTTTTTGTCATACTCTAGGCATTGACGACGAAGGATTGATTGCTGATTATTTCCTTCGTCAGAACGATCAAAAACGGCATGCAGTACGCGCATTGAAATCACTTGGTTTCAGAGTTGTCGCAGGTGGCGATTCCTATAACGATGTCTCCATGTTACAAGAAGCGGATGCTGGGATTTTCTTTTGTCCTCCAGCATCCATTGTCCAGGAATATCCGCAGTTTCCTGTGGCGAGCACCTATCAAGAATTTCAAGCGCATATAGCTCGTGCAGGCGGATTTCTTTCCTAAGGCATGTGAGAGCTGAATCGAGCGATTGGGTATGGCGATTTGCACCACAACAGTCGCGTTCTGCGAGACGCACCATCGATTGTTAAAAGACCGAGAGCCCAAGCGAGTCTGCCTGCATTTTTCACAACCCCAGGCATCCTAAAGCCTTGGTACGTGGTATCCATACAAATCGATCATCTGAGGTGTTATGTAGAGTAGAATGTGCTATGTTTGCTTCTCATTCTGAGATCTTTATGATTTCCGGCCGTTTCCCTCCCCCATGAAATGCTTCCCTTGCCCATGTCCTTACCTATCAGGTGAGTGGCCAGGGTTCGGTGTCATCATACATATAAGAAAGGAGTCTTAAAGATGCGTGTTTCTTTCACACGAGTATGGGTCCTCATTCTAGTCATCTTGGCCATGATGGCCACCTCGGGTTGTCTGGGCGACAGAAATTGGCAATATCCACCATCTGCATCTGGCACCTATCTGGACAACAAAGCAACCGCAGCAGTTCCAGGCAAGGCCATCGTGCTTCCCTTAGAAGATTTACGAGGCGATGGTGTAAAGGAAGAATATTGGAAAGCCTCCATTCCTCTTGTGCCTTACGGCGACACGAAATATGAACGTCCTGAGATGATCAAAAACCCAGAAGAGGTGGATATCGTCCGCTTTGATCCCTCTCATGATTTTGCCAAGGCTATTGCAGCAGAGCTTTCTGAGGCAGGAATTTATTCATCGGTCACATATGCAAAGGATGCTCAACAAGCACCGGCAGATGTGGTGTTTCGTGGACGGTTGCATTCAACTGATTGGAACCGGAGGCTGTACACATACCTGTTGGGTCCTGTGGGAACCATATTTTGGATTTTAGGGTTGCCCATGAGCGAAACGACGACTGATCTCACATTGGACCTTCGTCTCACTCCTGTGAATGATCCAACCAAGGTCATCTGGAGTATGACTATGGATTTTGAAGGGAAACAGTTTGATAGTCCCTATTATAATCTACAGAATGCGGTGGAAAGTTACCCTGAGGCCATTCAAGAGGCTCTCAAGCCCGCTATCGCGGATTTGGTGGGGTTGGCTAATCAAGACCCCAACCGGTTGTTACCACGTTAAGGCGTGTGTTTGGTAATACAGTACAAGTGGACCGGGTATTGTGTGGCAGGTCTAAGTCGTTGGAAAGATTGAAGACTTAAAAAAAGGTATCAAGATGGGTTGATTTTTTGCCGCTAGAAGATTATTTTTAGACTTCAGGTGACGAAAAAACAACCGATAATGATAAAGAATGAAGGCTATTGGATAGATACCTTCATAGTCCGAGGAGGGGCGTATCCCTGAGCCAGGCCTCTAGGAATATGGGGTGTGCTCCTGCTGGTTATGGATGAAATTGTTGTCTTGGTCACTGCGGGTTCTGAAGCCGAGGCCACAAATATTGCGAGAGCATTAGTTGAGCAAAGTTTGGTGGCCTGCGTGAATATACTTCCTGGTGTCCGATCAATATTCCAATGGGAAGGCAAAGTCACTGAAGCACATGAATGGTTGCTAGTGGCCAAAACAGTGAGCCAGGCCTTCGAGCGAGTGGTGACCGTGGTACAATCGATCCATAGCTACAGCGTTCCTGAAGTCATCGCTCTTCCAATTCAGCATGGCCTTCCTGAATATCTGACTTGGATTCGAGATGTCACTCAACAGACCGGCCAACATGCACAAATCAAGCTTTCTCGTGACTAAAAAGCGCATCTTAATAACCTCTCTGTAACAATGTTGGGGAGCGAATGAAAGAATCAGAAGATACACTGACAGTTATTGTTTTTCGCGGAGCCCGTGCTAACCCATGGCGTCTTAAAATACGCAAAGCTTTTGTAAAGTATGGTGTGATTAGCGGTTTGGTGTTGTTGCTCATTCAGGGCGGAATCGTGACCCATTATGTCTACCAATGGAATCAGTTAAGTGAGCTGGAGGAAATGAAGAAGGAATTGACGTCTACTCGCGCCAATACCATGACGTTTTCATCAGAAGTCGATGGCATGAAGAAGCGTATGCTAGCTTTAAAAAACCTCAATAGAAAATTGCAAACAATGTTTGGGTTAGAGCCTGATGAAATGCTAGGTCTACCTTCAGATCTTTCGGGGCAAGGTGGAGAAGAATTGCCCTATGAAGGGTTACGCGATGAAGCGGAAGTTCAGGCCATTGGCTTCGATGATAGGGTTTCGTCCAAAGGCGTGACGGGTCGTTCTAGTGCATTTTTGACATCAAAGAGGCAAATACGCGACATAAAAGTGGGGCTTGGTTGGTTGACCCAAGAGACCGAATTTGAGAGCCAAATTCTGGATGAGCTTTCCACTGTGGCCGAAAAAAAAGCAGCCCAATGGGCCTCGACTCCGTCAATTTGGCCTGTGAATGGAAGAATTACATCTCGGTTTGGGCCAAGAGTGTCTCCATTTACTGGGAAAAAGAGACTGCATGCAGGACTTGATATTGGTGCACGAAAAGGCACCGAGGTTCGATCTCCGGGTTCTGGGAAAGTTGTTGTTGCGGCATATGACAGTCGAATGGGCAAGTTTATTCGTATTGATCATGGATATGATATTGAGACAACATATGGGCATTTGTCCAAAATTCTTGTCAAATATGGAGACCGGGTGCATCGAGGCGATCTGATCGGGCTAGTTGGCAGTACGGGGAAATTCTCAACTGGTCCTCATCTACATTATCAGGTTGCCGTCAATGATAAGGTCGTCAACCCTATCGACTACATCCTTGACTGAGTGGTTTTTACTTCATCAGCATGATGGTCAGGTTTTTCATCATGTTAAACCCCATCTTCTGAGCATCCTAAGTTCCTATTCTTCACCTCCAGTCACCCTGGGACAAAAGACCTAAGTAGCTTAAAGGCCTCATGGGTCTTCTTTTTTAGTTGGTGGGCCTTCTTTTGTGTTGAATTTTCAGTTAAATTCACCTAGATTATTCATCTCGGAAATTGATAGAGTTTAGATTATCTGGTAGCGTGTTGGAGTAGCAGTATTTTCTGTATTTTGAGTAAATACGAGATACGTTTTCTCACCAAGTAATTTGGTTGTTTCTCGACCCGTTATTTTTAAACCAGGAGGAGACATGATATGAGTCTTGATTATGTGAAATTTACACCAGGGTTTGGAAAGTTTATGCCGAAAGAATATCGCGACATGGTGGAGCATGGTCCATTTGGCAAAAAGACGACAGTGTCCCAAGTTGGCACCTTTAAAGAAATTATGGAAGAACACCCAATGTGTGCAGGATGTGCAATGACGCTGTTTATTCGTTTAGCGTTTATTGCCCTCCCGAATCCCGAAGATACCATTATGGTGGGGACAGCTGGTTGTGGTCGGTTGGCGATTTCCCAAGCTGCCGTTCCTTTTGTCTATGGAAATTACGGTGATCAAAATGGGGTAGCGAGTGGGTTGTCTCGTGGACTTCGGCTACGGTTTGGTGATCAACCCAAAGATGTCGTGGTGATGGCTGGAGATGGGGGAATGGCAGATATTGGTTTTTCTTGTACCTTGCATTCCTGGTTTCGACAAGAAAAGTTTACGACCATCATGTTAGACAACGAAGTGTACGGGAATACCGGTGGGCAAGAGAGTGGGATGACGAATAAAGGGCAAGTACTCAAGATGGCCCCGCTTGGGAAAAAGTTTGAAAAAATGGATATGTTAGGAATGGCCAAAGTAGCGGGATGTGCATATGTGGCGACGGTGGTTCCCAATAATCCTCGGAGAGTAGAAAGTGTTATTAAGAAAGCCGTTTTGATTGCACGAGAAGTGGGGCCAACGTACATCCAAGCCTATACGTCCTGTAATATCGAATATGCGATCCCGACAGATCAAGTATTGCAAGATTGTAAGGATGTGGAAAATGATCGTTATCAATTCACTGAATATATATCAGACGAAGCGAAGGAACACTTGTCTACGCTCTACGGGTATAAAGAATATCTTCCGAAACCTGTCGCGGCGGTGACAAAGGGGTAATCTTGTAACCTAAGCTAATGTTGGTTGTCTTCAAACCTTAGGATGATGATGGAGGGTGAGTATGGCTATTCGTTTTAACATACGCATGGCAGGTCTTGGGGGTCAGGGTGTCGTGACGGCCTCACATATTTTTAGCACGGCGGTTATTAATGCAGGTGGGGAAAGCACCATTGTTCCCTTCTATGGATCTGAAAAGAGAATGGCTCCCGTAGAAAGTTATGTGCGTGTCTCGGATGAGCCAATTTATGAAATTGGAGAAATTACTTTCCCCCATATTCTCATGGTCTTTCATCCGCAGTGCATCACCCATGGAAAGAGTTACACGAATCCTTTTTATTTCGGGTTAAAACAGGATGGAGTCGTGCTTATCAACAGCAATACACCAATGACACTTGAGTCGGATCAAACAGCCGAATTAAAAGATTTAAATGCGAAAATTTATTACCTCCCGGCGACCAAAATGTCGCTAGAGGTGGCGGGAATAGATCTGGCTACGAATATGGCCATGGTTGGGGCAGTCGGAGCTATCACGGGTCTTTCAGATTTAGAGGCCATGGGCACGGCGGTGAAAGATCGATTCCTAGGAAAAGGTTTTGTGGTGTCAGGTGGGACTGCTGCACTTGATAGCGTCGTGGAAAGAAAGTTTAAGAAAAAGTCAGAGCTGATTGGAAAAAACTTAGCAGTGGTCAAGGCTGCGTGGGATTATTGTCATGAAAATGGTTGGGCGAAGGCGAAAGACTCAACCGCTGCTGGCGCAAGTGCGTAGTGTTCATTTTGTGAAAGGGGATTGGCGATGTATTTAGTTGCAAATATTGATCAGGAAATATGTGCCGCAACGAGCTGTAGGTTGTGTACACAGTATTGTCCAGAAGCGAATACGATTCAATATGGTACAGAGTTAGGAAAAGATAAGGGTTTTAAGTATGGTTCAGCTTATGTCTCGGTGGATCGTTGTAAAGGCTGTGCCCAATGTGTGTGGGTGTGCGATAACATGGCGAAACATAAAGCCATTAAGATGGAAATGATTGATCAAATCGGGGACCAGGCACTCACCGAAAATATTTCATACCATGAAAAAAATACAACAGCCGTTTTAGCAAGTCCGTGGAAGTCCTAATCTTCCCTGCTGATGTCTTATTTAATTTGAATCGGAGCCCAACGTGGATTTAACGAAAGAATTAGAAGAAGCAATCGTCGCACCAGGGCCACAAGGTTTCCATCCACCCTCGGCTGCGGAACTTGGCGTGCTAACGCCGGACGAAGGGTATGGTCTGAAATTTGGCCATGTTGTTGAGGAAGAGCGAGCAATGGAAGCCATGGCGCGTACGATGTTCACAAGAAAAAATGCGACTATTTTCCCTGGGCCATTGGTGTTATGGGCATGGAATGACCATGCCGCGGATAAGGCAAAAGCTGTGTTGGAATTAGCTGCCGAAATTCCTGATGTATTGATCATTCCAATGCCAGACTACAGACCGAAGTATCCAAAAGTTGAGCCTGAAGAAGCCATCAACCCGAATCATCCCAATCTGACGATATGGGGGAATAAGATTGAAGCCTGTATTTTTATTGGGGTGCATTGTCATTATGCCAATCTTACACTCAAAATGATTCGGGCCGGAACCAATTGCTGGACGTCGGCTGTTTGTGCGGAACAAGGCCATGAAGATGCCATGTTCACGGTTCGCGATTCTGATGCGACAAAAATTAGACGGGTTGCGGCCATCTTTAAGCGGGTACGCGAAGAGATGGGGATTAAATTGCCAGAAAACGGCTTGAATGTGCGTTTTACCGGGCTTCAGTCCAGGGTTCATGATGGTAAAACACACACCAATCCTCTGGATTTTAGTATGGCAAGCCCGGTTGATGGAAACGCAGCGGCGTTTGGACATAAAGCTGAACACATGCAAAAAGAAGCATAAGTTATCGTGAAATTATCCTTTAGCAATAGGGGGATCAAGCCATGAGTGAAGGGTTAGAAGCAGAAGTCAAAACCAATCCCCAAGGTGATCCAATTACCAGTGCTCCTGCGGCACCTTCTACCACTTCTACCAATGGTGGAAGAAAAGACCCACATAGTGATGCCAAACGACAGGTGGAAGTTTCCCCGGACTATATGTTTTTTGAGGCTCCTCGTGAACGGGAATTTATTACAGGAAGTGAATGTGCAAAAGAAGCGGTGAGGCGATCAAATGTCGATTTATCCGTGGCCTATCCCATTACCCCGCAAAGTGAAACATTGCAATTAATTGGGGTCTTGTATGGGGAAGGATATGTCAAGGAATTCTATCGAGGAGAAGAAGAATACGGCGTCATGTCGGCCATTGCCGGAGCTTCTCGTGCAGGTGTTCGAGCCTTTACAGCCACAGCTGGCCCTGGAACATTACGCGGTCTAGAGCCCATCGTCTCGTGGGCTGGTCACCGTCTTCCTGCCGTGTGCATGTTTACATGCAGAGTCGTCAATGCTCCGCTGGCCATCCAACCGGATAATATTGAAATTGCCTACCTTTTGCAAAGCGGAATGATTGTATTTCATGCTGAAAATCAGCAGGATTTGTTTGATTTCATCATGAAGGCGTTTATTATCGGTGAAAAAAATGATGTGACACTTCCGGTAGGTGTCTGCTGTGATGGTTTTTTTGTGACCCATGCCAGAGGGTATTGTTCGATGCCCGATAAAGGGTTCAAGTTACCAGGTCGGGATGTTTACCGTGGGGCAGTGCCAGTGTTGGATGCTGAAAATCCTCCAGCTCGCTTGTCTCGTGATGCTCCAGTACAAAAGTCGAATTTTATGGCCTACAACATTCACGCGGTGTGGCAACAAGAGGTCTGGGCCGGGGTTGAACGGTCAAGAAAATATATTGAACATTATATGGATGGCTTGTTAGAGGCTCAGGATGTGGACGGAGCAGATGTTCTCCTTATTGCGTCGGGAAGCGCAGCGGCCCAATCCCGCGAAGCGGTCCGCCAATGTAAGGAAAGGGGGATTAAGGCAGGGTTGATAAAGATTCGTTCCTTGCGACCGTTCCCAACAGCCGAACTGAGGAAGCTTTGTACGAACGCTAAGCTTATTGTCATTCCCGAGTTTAATTATGTCGGATGGTTGGCTAAAGATGTGGCTACGGCAATTTATGGGTTCTCCAAGGCAAAAATTGTGGCCGGTCCGCATGTCTACGGGGGAATGTCCATGCCAGTTGAAATGATTACGGATGAAATTGAATGTGGTCTGACTGGTAAAAAATCCAATACTGTTCCACCTTCAGCAATTATGGGAGTGGCAGATCCGGCGGCTGTGGCAGAATTTATGAAAAGCATATAGACCAATTGTCTACCAATTGAGTCAATTGACAAGCCCGTCCCAAATAAATTGGGGCGGGCTTTTCTTTATTGTCTGCGAACTTCTAGAACAGTATGACCTCTGGGCTACCAAGACGTATTCTTGTTACAAACGATGATGGCATTGACGCGCCTGGCATTCGTGCCTTGGTAAAAGCATTGGCAGATTTGGGAGAAGTCTGGGTCGTCGCTCCAGAAAAAATGCAAAGTGCCGTGGGACGAGCCATGACCCTGCATAAACCATTACGCCTTCGACAAATACGGACACGATGGTTTGCTGTCAATGGCACGCCAGCAGATTGTGTGACTTTAGCCCTCTGTCATCTCCTTGAGTCAGATCTCCCTCAGTTAGTGGTCTCAGGGATTAACAAGGGGTGGAATTTAGGCGATGACGTCACCAATTCCGGGACGGTTGCAGGCGCGTTAGAAGGGATGCTCCATGATATTCCGGCCATCGCTGTTTCCTTGGAAGATTCCCCCAAGGCCTCCTATGCCGTAGCAGGGGATTATGCAGTCCGACTAGCTGAACGTGTCTTGAAATATGGTTTATCCAATGGGACAATCTTAAATGTGAATGTTCCAGCCTCGAAAAAAGAGCCTATTGCAGGAATCCAGTTCACCAGTTTGAGCCAACGTCGATACCATAAACCTGTGGTGGAAAAAATTGACCCGAGGGGAGGGTCGTATTTCTGGATCGCAGGGGAACGAGAATCGTGGGCTCGAAAAACGCCGTCCGATCATGATGCCGTGGAAAAGAATATGGTATCCGTGACACCCCTGCATTTAGATCTCACCGATTACGACGCTCTCAACAGGCTAAAGAGTTGGGGAAGAAGTCTGTCTACTGGCAGAGTCACTTCTGTCTCCTCCACTCAAAAATTGACCAAAGTGAAAAGTCGTAAGGCCAAAGCCTAGCCAGTTTTGCATCATGTCTTAAGCATCTTTTCAAATACATGGAATTGGTCAAACAATTATATGATTGGATGCTCTCATGGGCTGATTCGCCCTATGGAGTGCCGGCACTCTTTGCTTTGGCCTTTGCTGAATCCTCGTTTTTCCCCCTTCCGCCTGATGTATTGTTGATTGCCCTAGCCCTGGGCAATCCTGCGAATGCTTGGTGGTATGCCACGGTCGCTACGGTCGGGTCGGTTTTGGGAGGAGCCTTGGGTTATGGGATTGGCTGGTATGGTGGACGGCCGGTCTTGAAAAAAATCATGGGGCAAGAACGTGTGGATGTTGTGCATGACTATTTCCAGCGGTATGAAGCCTGGGCGATTCTCATCGCCGGCTTTACCCCCATTCCTTATAAAATCTTTACTATTGGGGCCGGAGCATTTTTTGTAAATTTCAAAACCTTTATGATGGCTTCAATTGTGAGTCGAGGTGCGAGATTTTTTCTCGTCGCTGGCGCCATTCAACTTTTTGGACCATGGATGAAAGAGTTCATCGAGCACTATTTCAATATTGTGTCTATTGTGTTCATTGTTCTCATAGGTTTAGGTTTTTGGATTGTGAAACATCAAGGACAGAAACTGACGCACAAGACATCTGTGCGAGAGCCCTAAGCAAAACCAAGAAAAAAGACGTCTTTGTTCCGTTGGTCCCTGGCCATGTCAGCATGTATGTCTGCGGAGTGACGGTTTATGATGATTGTCATCTTGGCCATGCGCGTAGCGCCCTCACCTTCGAGACGATCCGGCGCTATTTCGAGTTTTCTGGATACCAGGTGCAGTACGTGAGGAATTTCACCGATATCGATGATAAAATTTTAAATCGAGCTGAAAAAGATGGTGTGGCATGGAATGAAATCAGCGAACGCTATATTCAGGCCTTTTACAGAGACATGGGGGCTTTAGGTATTACGAAACCCTCAGCAGAGCCTCGAGCTACCGAACATA
>QIMB01000455.1 GCA_003233615.1 Nitrospirota bacterium | reverse complement strand
TCGTGGGTCTCTACCCGCTTGTAGGGGAAACTCCTGGAAAACTACCTTGTTCGCTGTAGTCTCTCTGTTGTCTTAGTCTGTGTGCTGAGTTTGAGTGTGCTTTCCAGCCGTAGCTTGGGGATGGATGCATCCATTGTCGCTCCCAAACATTCTTCCCTTCCTGATACGTCTCTTCTCTATGTTTCCGATTATGTGTCCTTTGTGGGTGAAGATTCCCGTGGTCATGTAGCGTTTGCTCTGGATAATAATCGTGGCCGAGATGGAGAATCCTGGCAGGCCGAACACTTTGTGGTGTTACATGACGAACATGATGGGTGGATTTCACTACAAGGCACTGGGTCATATGACAATTCCGCTCATGAATTACAGACGGTTCCTCCATCGTCTTTTTTCCAAATTGAAGGCACACCTCATACGGGTATGTCTATCAATAGCCATCCCAATAACCTGGCCCTCTCGATTGAGCCCATTCCGACTCGATTGGCGCGTGAACATGATGGAGGCCGGTATTGGTTAGGATCGGCTGCAGCTACATTGCAGTGGAACGATCGAACATTAAAGGGCCGGGTGATTTATGAATATTTGATGATGCCGGAGTTTAATCGTCTTTCTCGCAGCTATTGGGGATTGTGGAAACACTTTCAAGGACTCTATCTGGTGATCGAAGGGCTGGGTGATCTCTATGTTCATTCACAAGAGAGTGACATGCTGGCGCCGTTGTTGGGGAATATAGATGGGTTTTTAGCGATTGATGGGGAAACAGAGACGTTTCAAGCCTTGCAATTCACGCTTTTGGATCATGACCAGGCGTGGGGATTGTATCGGTGGCCTAGTGCCTGGGGGCTCAATTGGGTCAACAAAGGCGGCACAGGTCGTGCTCGTTTGGAGATTCAAGAATTCACAACGATGGGCAATTGGGTCATTGGGGGATTCGGGATGGGAATCATTCATGGAATCGTCCATTATAATGGGAAGGAGTACCTTGCCTATGGGTTTGCAGAACTTATCATGTGACATTTGCAACTTGTAGGCTTATTCACTCCACCTACTAGCCTGCCCATGGATTTACACATGCATATGACTGTGCAGAAGCTTATGGGCGTCATTGGAATCAGTGTTATTCTTATGCATGGTAGTGCATGGGATGTCAGGGATGCTTTTGCCAAAGACCTCTTTGCATCTAACCGCTAAGTGGCAGTGATGGCATCTGCTGCGGAGCAGTGCTCGACGAATCTTTCTTCTCTTCAGCCAAAGATGGACAAGGCCTTACAATTCATCAAATCCTCTGTGTTTCGAAACACGATGATCGATTCATTGTATGCGTCCATTCCAGATGCCATTGCACAATCAGATGGACTCGCTCAACACAGCACGTTTCTCAGGCACGAAATTGTTCGGCAAGAACGGGAACGTGCTCATGCAGAAGAAGTGGCACGAGAAGGACTTGCAGACTCTTTGAACTCGCTCAAGCCCTGCCCTCATGGTAAGGAAGGGAGCTATTGCCATGCGATGGATCAATACCTCGTGTCCATTGCAGCCAATCTAGAGAATCAGGCTTTTTTTTTAGAAGCGTTACCATGTTATGAACGAGAAGGAATGAGATGAAGAAGGAATCCATCAATCTTTTTCAAGATATTCCCAAGAGTCTTGATCAGGAATTGGTTGAGAAGTTAATAGCAAATGATTGTTTTCGCATGGAACGTATTGTCTCCCGGGGCCATGCGTCACCGTCAGGGTTTTGGTACGATCAAGACGAACATGAATGGGTGGCGATCCTCACTGGTAAAGCGCAACTTCAAATTGAAGGGCTAGAGCAGCTGGTCACGTTAGGTCCAGGCGATATGTATGATTTGCCGGCTCACACCAAACATCGTGTGGTTTGGACCGATCCGACGAAGGAGACAATCTGGCTAGCAGTATTTTGGCGAACAACATGATCTCATTTCAAATCGTGTATTTTCGTTTTTCTTCATAATCTCTTCTCTAGGGTTCAGAATTTCAAAGAACGGCATGTCTCAGGTAAGGTGCGTTGACAATAGTTTATTTTTAAACTATATATATAGAAACTATTATGGAAGTGTTAGACCTACAAGACGATCCCTATTTGAAAATTATTCGCCCATTGGTGGAGGCGTATCAAGCAATTTTTCAAGTTGGGGATCGGAATATTCGTTCCATGGGGCTGACGCCACCTCAATTCGATGTGATTGCTGAACTTGGGGGCACTCCAGGGATGACGTGTGGAGAGTTGTCACAATCAACGTTATTGGCTAAGGCCAGCTTGACGGGCATTATTGATCGCTTGGAAGCCAAGGACTTGATTGAACGGCAGGTGATCCAGCACGACCGACGAGCCACTCATATTCGATTAACTCGAAAAGGGGAGACGCTCTACCGCAAAATTTTTCCGGCACATGCGAATGTGATGCGTCCGTATTTTGAGCATGCTCTCACGAAACAAGAAATAGTTATTATGCAAGATATGCTCATTCGGTTACGAGAGAGCTGCCAGAAGGAAGAATTATCGTAATGGTTCTATCTGCGAACCTGTTCAGATTACGTGTTTCTGCATGACATCAGTATAAGAAATTGGAGGGACAACATCGTGGAACAAGAATCACTATCTCCTGAATCAATTTTAGAAATACTCAATGGCCATCAACGTACGGCCACCTTAAAGGCAGCCATTGATGTGGAATTGTTTACGGCCATTCAAGAGGGATGTCATGAGACTGCAGCTTTAGCGAAGCGCTGTCAGGCTTCTGAGCGTGGCATACGCATGCTAGCTGATACTTTAACCCTGCTAGGTTTGTTGCAAAAAAATTCCATGGAATATCGCTTGACACCCGAATCGGAAAAATTCTTGGTGAAGACCGCACCAACCTATGTCGGAGGGACAGTGGACTTCATGTTATCGCCACCTATGTACGACGGCTTTCGGCGTTTGACCGAGGCTGTGCGAACAGGTAAGACTGCGCTTAAAGATCAAGGAACAATCACTGATGAGCATCCGGAATGGGTCACGTTTGCCCGGGCCATGATTCCGATGATGATGCCATCTGCCAAATGGATCGCGGAGTATGTCGTGTCCCAATCATGGCCTGTGGACAAGGTGTTGGACATTGCCGCTGGCCATGGGATCTTCGGGATAGAAATCGCTAAACGATTTCCAAAGGCCAACATTGTGGTGGTTGATTGGCCTAATGTGCTTGAAGTCGCCATGGAACAAGCCCAGGCTGCCGGAGTGGACAATCGCTATAGCATGCTACCGGGGAATGCGTTTGAGGTTGATTATGGAGAAGACTATGATGTCATCCTCGTAACAAATTTTCTCCATCATTTTGATCCGCAGACGTGTGAGGGTTTGTTGCGAAAATTGCACTCTGCACTCAATGAGCATGGGCGAGTGATTACGTTAGAGTTTGTTCCACATGAAGATCGAGTCAGCCCGGCCTCGGCCGATTTTGCGCTGGTGATGTTAGCGACAACGCCTGCAGGGGATGCCTATACGTTTAAGGAACTGAATTCGATGTTCACCAACGCGGGGTTTGGCCAAAGTGAAATTCATGACATACCTGATTGCAAAGAGCACGTCATTGTCACCCCCAAGAACTGAATATCATGGAAGCAGTTCACGATTCTAAAACACTGATCTATGTGATTGATCCGATGTGTTCATGGTGCTGGGGGTTTTCACCTGTACTTGATGAATTGATAAGCCGCTATCAGGAACGGATTTCATTTCAGTTGATGGTAGGAGGATTGCGGCCAGGTAACACAGAGCGGTTTGATGACTCCAGACGTGGCTATATTCTTCAGCATTGGCATGCAGTGCAGGAGCGCACAGGCCAGCCGTTTAACTTTAATTTTCAGATGGGCGCCACGTTTACCTATGACACAGAACCGGCTTCCAGAGCCATTGTTGTGGTCCGGAAACTTGTGCCTGGGCAAGAATGGGCATTCTTGAAAGAGATCCAAACAGCCTTTTATGTGAGAAATGCAGATGTGACAAAGATCGAGGTCTTGGAAGGCTTGGTGGTGAAGTTAGGAATGGATGGCACATCATTTTGTCAAACGTACCAGGACTCACGGACAAAGCAAGCTGTGTGGGAAGAATTCGATCAAGCACGGGAAATGGGTGTGAGCGGTTTTCCGGCTTTGCTTAGTAGACAGGGAGAATCAGTTTCGACATTGATGTATGGCTATCAAGGTGTTGAGACCTTATGCCCGTTGATAGACCAATTTTTAGAGAAGGTGGCATGAGGTTGTTGTAGCATGCAGCCTCATGACTCTTGGTGTTTTTTTTTTACGATTCTGAGGAGGTGACGACATGAAAATGGTAATGAAATGGTTCATGTGCATGGTCTTAGTCGGTAGTGTGAGTGGTAGCATGACTGTGATCGCGGGTGCAGAAATGGCGAAATGGAGGGTGGACAAGGATCATACGACTCTGGGGTTTGAAGTGGTCCACATGCTGGTGTCGAAAACCAAGGGGAAGTTTACTGAGTATTCCGGCATTGTGGAGATGGATGCCGAAAAACAAGAATTTAAGACGATTGAAGCTGTGATTCAAACAGCCTCTGTCACCACGGATCATCAAAAACGTGATGATCATTTGCGAAGCGCCGATTTTTTTGATGTCAACACGTTTCCGACGATGACGTTCAAAATGACAAGCTATACCAAGTCGGGTGATCAGTATACGGCTGTCGGAGATTTCACCTTATTAGGGGTCACGAAAGAGCTCACCTTGGTTGGCACGTTTAATGGTGTCGCGCAAGATCCTTGGGGGAACACACGGGCAGGGATTACCGCAGAAGGCACCATAAATCGGAAAGATTATGGCATGAAATTCAGTAAATTATTGGATAATGGCGGACTCATGGTGGGTGATAACGTCAAGCTCATTTTGGAAATTGAAGTCATCAAAGAAAAGAAAGCCAAAAAAGTAAAACAGTAAATGTTGGGTTCTTTCAGAAGTCGAGGAATGCAACGAAAGCAATTCTTCAAGGAACCCGCGTCTTAGGAAGCAGAGGCGTGGTTGGATTTTCGTGAGCGGGTGAGTTGAGACACGGGGATATGGCTTGCAAATACTTGCATGAGTCCTAGATCTTCATCATCCTGCTCGAGCACGGGAGTCAGGGCAAGGTCGGTATAGGATTTTTTGTTTGGATCAGTCTTCACTCGTTTTAAAATGTTTTGAAACTTCCAGACGAGCATTCCCCATCGGAAGCCCGTTCCTATCACTTCAAAAATTCGCTTGGGATAAAACCACAATGGGTTTTCTCGTGGAAGGGTTGGACGCCGCAACGTCCGAATTTTCCGGCGGAAGATGCCGCCTTCAAGAGGATGAATCCCTTCAATGGTCGTACAACCGTAAAACCATGTGAGAAGCGATGTCACTTTGTTGATGTTTTGTCCTTTAGCTGCCGCCCGTCTAATCACTGTTTCTACATGTTCTAGTGTGTAATATTGTTCCCATGCTGCTCGATAGACCTGTTGCCACGTGTCTTTGGACATGATGGGGTGCTTGACGGTGACATGTTCTAGGTCATAGACGTTCATGTCAGATTCCATCCACACGCCTTGTTGGTGGAGTACTTTGTGATCCTCTGATCCTGGGAGTGGGGTTAAATAAAAAAACTCCAGACAATCTAAGGGTATTTCCTTCTTAATAATCTTGATGTCGCGTGCAATGGTTTCCGGTGTGTCGCTGGGAAATCCGAGAATGTAGCCGGCGACGGTCGTGCATCCATGGTCCTTCCACATTTGGGCCATTTTTCGATATTCCCAAATATTATTCTGACGCTTCTTTGCACCAATCAAGGAGTCAGGATTGATGGATTCCAACCCAATAAATATATTGCGACATCCAGCTCTGGCGCATTTTTCAATGAATCGTGGAATTTTATGACACACGGTATCAACTTGAATGCTAAATGAAATCGGGAGTTGTTCGTCTTCACGCATGACAATGAAACGATCGACAATGGCTTCCCAGTCCTTGTTTCGAGCAAAGTCATCGTCGGTAATAAAAAATCGACGTATACCCTGCTTTAAATTTGCTCGAATAAGGGCTTCAATGGCATCTACCGAGCGCCAGCGAGATTTTCGTCCCTGTACATTAATGATCGTACAAAAGCTACATTGAAAAGGGCAGCCGCGTCCCGCGTCAAAACTCGATAGTCGACCCAGAGTGTTCTTAATGATATGCGCGGGAAGAAATGGGGACGGGGCTTCTTGTAAAGCTGGAAGCTGATCCATCGTGTTGTAGAGAGGTTTTAGCTGATGGTGATAGGCATCCTGCAGCAGCATATCCAGATGTTCTTCGGCTTCTCCAGCAAAGAGCGTGCTCCCTTTGTCCATAGCTTGTTGTAGGTCTGGTGGCAGGGACGGCAGCATGGCCAGGCAACCACTGACATGAAACCCGCCAATGACCACAGGAATGTTTGCTTTCAAAAAATGATCGGCAAGATCAACAGCATGAGGAAATTGATTGGTTTGAACCCCGACAAAGCCGACGAGCCCATGGCCTTCTTCTTGAATGGATTGAATGATTGTCTTGATTGGTAGCACTGTATTTGTTTCATCGTATGCCTCGACGACCAACTCAACATCGTCTCCAAGAATTTGGCGCTGGGCACAATCGAGAACGAGGGCATAGAGGGCCGCGAGAGTGTTGGAAGGAATGGATGATCGAAGCCACTGGATCACATAGCCATCATCATCGTAATGGGAAGGCTTGATGAGGACAACACGAAAAGTCTTTGTTGCAGTAGTCATACAGGGAAGGATGAGTGGAAAATGCTGTGGAAGCTTTCCGAGACTGAGAATGCACGATCGTAAAAATGTGTTGCTGCCATACTAGGTCAGAAATATGGATGGGTCAATGTCTACATGAACCCTCTAAAAAATGAGAGCAGTGGTTGTCTTGGTTACTGAGCCGTGGTGGGAGAAGAGTCTGATGTTGGAAGGGTAAATGGTTCGGGTGTGCCAAATGGAAGTGTTTCCACGTACAGTGATGTTGAAGGAAACGCAAAGCCTGAGCCATGGCCTTCCACGATCTCCTTGATTTTGTAGGCCAAATGTTCTTTGACCGCCAACCATTCTCCCCACACGGTTGTTTTCGTAAAACAGTACAGAAGAATATCTACACTGGAGGCGCCAAACGAATCGAGGAACACAAACGTTTTTGTTTTGGCAGGATCCGTTTCAAAGGCAGGGTTACCGTGGAGATATTCCTGAATGTCCGTGATGATACCACTAAGTTGTTCCTTGGTCGTTCGATATTCCACGCCAATTTTCCAGTAAATACGCCGTTGCGTCATGCGTGAAAAATTGATGAGTGCCTCGCTGGCCAATTTAGAATTGGGTATGGTCACCAGAGCTTTATCGAATTGACGAATTTTTGTCGCTCGAAACCCGATTTCTTCTACCGTACCTTCGACGTCAGGCGTTTTAATCCAATTGCCTTTCTCAAACATTCGATCTAAGAAAATTGTCATTCCAGCAAACATGTTCTTGATGAAGTCTTGTGCGCCAAGTGCGACAGCCATGCCGACCAGCCCTAAGCTTCCCAACACAGCTGCCACATTAAATCCCCATTCTTGAAATATTGCGGCAATTCCTAAGCAGACGATAATCGCTTTGACCAATTTGATAAAAAATCCTTTGACAGTTTCGTGCATACCCTCACTTCCGAATAGCCCAACAGCCCGGTCAAAAAGCGCGGAGAGGGGATCAACCACTCGATACATGGCCCAGAAAAGTGTTAACGCAATGAGAGAGCGAACACATTGGGCGAGTAGATGAACCGCAGTGTCAGATAAAGTGACAAATTGTCCTGCGAAATAGAGCCCAACGACGACAAAGGCAAATTCAAGAGGGTCTTCGAGGGCAGCAATTACCTGATCATCCACATCGGTCTGAGTCTTTTTAGCCAAGACCTTGAGTGATTTCATGGTGGTGCGGAAAAATAATCGTCTCGCAAAAATGAAGAGGAGAAAGATGCCAATGGCCTGAAAGATTTCACCTAAGTTCGCTCCGAAGACTCCAATATCCCAGACCGTTTGAATCTCTTTTCCAAATTCTTCAATCATTCACTGCCGTTCCTTCGTGAGAGATGCTTGCGAAATTTCGCGAATGTTTGACGTTGAGCTTTACTGACTGTGGGATAATGTACATCCAATTTTTCGAGGGTTCGAGTAATGATGTCTGCGACGCACATTCGCATGAAAGGCTTATTGTCGGCAGGGATAGCATACCATGGAGCCCAGGGTTGCGATGTGGCATTCACAGCGGATTCATATGCGACCATGTAGTGTTTCCAGAGTTTCCGTTCTTGGAGATCTTGTTGTGAGAATTTCCAATGCTTATCCGGTTCAGTCAAGCGTGAGAGTAATCGTCGGCGTTGCTCGTCTTTGGATACATGGAGCCAAAATTTCACAATAATGGTTCCATTGCGTGCGAGATGGAGCTCGTGATTGCGAATTGATTCATAGCGTTCCTCCCATATGTGAGGACTGGTGGGAACAGGGAGTTTCTGGGTCTTGAGGTATTCCGGGTGTACGCGGACGACGAGCACTTCCTCGTAGTAACTGCGGTTGAAAATGCCGATACGGCCTCGTTCGGGAAGACGACAGGTCGTACGCCATAGAAAATCATGATCGAGTTCCAGATGCGAAGGTTGTTTGAAAGAGAACACCTGGCAGCCAGCAGGATTCACGCCTTGCATGACGGCTCTGATGGTGCCGTCTTTTCCAGCCGCATCCATGGCCTGAAAAATGAGTAACACGGAATATTGGTCATGGGCATAGAGGCGACGTTGTAGTTCATCTAGCTTCTTGATGGACTTGTGCAAACGTTTTTCACAAACTTTTTTACTCAGAGCTGATGTAGGAGGTGTGGTGGAAGCGAGATCAGACGAAAATGAATGATCTGTCGGTACGAGATAGGGAGAAAAAATCGGGTCAAACATTGGTGGCTAGCAGTAAGCAAAGGGGCGATGAAGGCGAACATGATTGTCCTCATGCCCGCCTTTCAACAATCTTAATTAGCCAGAATAAAGGTGATTTTCATTGTGACACGATATTGCACAACTTTCCCTTTTTCGATTTTGACAGATTGGTCTTTGATCCATGCCCCGGACACATTCTTCAATGTCTTATTGGCGCGTTTGACCCCTTCTGCCATGGCATCGTCAAAGCTTTTTGGTGAACTGGCAATAATTTCTGTAACACGAGCAATGGTCGCCATCTGAACCTCCTTGGTAAAAAATACATGTGTGGTACTGACACAAAAAAAACGGGATGTAACTTTCTTGTGTCATTGTGCCAGAGGGGGGTGGTGAACAGTCTTGGAAAAATGCAAAGAAGAGCTTTTCGTGAGATCCATGAATGTCTTGATGCCAATTTGGGTAAGGAAAGGGTAAAAGAAATTTCACCGTACGTCAATCAACGCAAGGGGGAAACGAATACACGTTCGTGACAAACACGACGTGCAGATGGTTATCACAAGAAAGACATGTCGCGGTTCATCTTCTGGACACCTCTGCGGATTGTGATAGGATAGGTTGGTAATCAATCCCCTCGCAGATAAAGGAGTCACACACATGATGCGGTTGCAAGGAATTGTTTATATGATGAGTATGGTATGGCTCACAGCCTGTGCGAGCCAGGCACCCGAGCCAACATCGTATCAATCAGCTCTGGGAATAGGGATCGTGGAAGGTACGAAAGGCTATCAACAGTTACAAGAAGACCCAACATTGGGGAATGGGGTTGTGACAAAGGTTCGAGGCCAAGTTCAGCATATTGAAGGAGCCGCCTATATTGTTCACACGAACAGTCAGAGCGACGTACGACTGCCTGTTGATGAAAACACCAGGATTGATCGCCCTGCGCATAAAGGCGATTGGATTGATGCGTATATCAATGAAGTTGGCGTGGCGATATTTATCCGTAATGTCGATGATCAGATTGAACTAGAATAAGCATCAATCATCATAAAGAATGTATGATTCAAGCCTGCTGACGTTGCTCCGAATGGCCTGTCCCACCGTGTCATCCTGACCCCTTCGGCAAGTTCAGGACAGGATCCACGAAGGTTCTGAACCCAGCCCAATCAGACTAAGCCTGAGCGCGAGCGAAAAAGGGCTCCGCATGACAAGCGGAGCGGACGCTCCCAAGTATTGTGTGAAGTATGCGAACGCACAAATGGGAAGGTCGGAGCCATAAAAGGGATGCGTCCTCTTTTATTCATTATTATCCTGAGCAGAGCCGGGTGTAGTCGAAGGATCTGTGTCGAGCATAACAAGGCTGCGGTATAGCCGGATGATTCGCTTCTGGCTTAGAATGACAAGACTAATATGAAAAGGAAGTGTCCCCTTTAACCTAAAAACAGCAGTTGGATCACGAAAGTCTGCACAATCCTTTGACGCACCTAGGAAATTGAAAAATTGACTCATCACCTAAAAGGTGACCACGCATTTTTTCAATTCCCTATGCACATCAATTGCTTGCACAGCTTTTTCGCGCTCAACTGCCGCTTTTAGGTTTAAGGTTGAATGGGTCAATCCGTTGATGTCATAGAGTTCGCGTGATGAAGGAACATGACTTTTCGTTCTTCAATAAATCCTCGGGATTCATAAAATCTGACCGTTTCAGGCAAAACAGCTGACTCGACCATGATCGTATCGAGATGTTCCTCTTTGCAGGCATCAAAAAACATCTCACATAGTTTCTTTCCGATTCCTTTCTTTCTATGAGGCTCAGATACGTACATATTTTGTAATTCTGCATAGTGCTTGAACGTTTGGAAGGATGGGCCTTGACGGATTGCCCACATAAGATAGCCAACAATCTGATCATTCAACTCTGCGACAAATACATACTCGGAATGTATCGCGTTTGATAGATAGTGGAGCCCTTCTTGTGTGTGAGGCCACTCTTCTTTTTGTTTGTTCGGGAAGAGCTCGAATAACGCTTGGAAGAGAGTTTGGATTTCAGGAAAATCTTTCAGGTTGGCAATTCTAATTTTCATCTTGCGTTGTAATAGATTCCTTCCAAGCTTCTATTGTCTAAATTCCGCTAGTACGTGGACGGTATTTCTGGACGCTATCTTACACATCGTAAGTGGAATCAGGTTTTGGGACATCCACTTCCATACCAGGAAATTCGTCTCGCAACGTCATGGCAAAGGCTAGGGATTGTCGTTCTTCACCATGCACGACAAAGACTTTTTGCGGGAGCGGATGAATACTGCGAACGTAAGCGAGCAGATCATTGCGATCGGCATGGGCTGAAAATCCGTTGAGGCGAACCACTTGCGCTCGTCGTTTGGTTGGGACACCAAAAATCGGGACGGTATCCCATTCTTCCACCAACTTTCGTCCCAACGTATGTTCAGCTTGAAACCCCACAATGACAATGATATTGGCCTCATCCTCAATTGCATGTTTCAAATGATGGACGACCCGTCCACCTTCACACATACCCGAGGCTGAAATGACGACATAGGGGCCTCGCCGACGGTTCAATTCTTTGCTCTCCTTGGCAGTCGAAACGAATCTAATGTATTTCGCCGCAAACACATCTCCTGTAGAGGCAAAGGTTCGGTAGGTTTCTTCGTCATAACATTCAGGATGTTGACGAAACACTTTTGTGGCTCGTGATGCCAGAGGGGAGTCGATAAAGATTGGAATAGGATCCACTTCTCCATTATTCACCAATTCTTTGATACGCATAATGATGTCTTGCGTGCGGCCAACTGAAAATGCCGGAATGATGATTTTGCTTTTATGCTCTATGGCATGCTTGACAAGTTTCTTGGCCATCTCCTTTCGATGATTTTGTTCATCTGAATGGAGGCGGTCGCCATACGTGGATTCAATGATCAACACATCACAGGGAGGTGGTGCCTGCGGATCACGCAGAATAGGCATATTGGCTCGTCCCAAGTCACCTGAGAAAAGCAGCGAAGTCGTATTTCCGCGATGACGATGTTGAAGCCAAATGGCAGAGGAGCCAATGATATGACCGGCATCATGAAATTGCGCGGTGACATTGGGAGAAAGGGAGACTAATTCACGATAGCCGCCGCCTTGGAATTGTTTCACGATCTTTTCAGCGTCATCTCGTGAATAGATGGGGGTGACACATGTTCTCCCGCGGCGGCGTTCCGATTTATTGACATAACGGCAATCGCTTTCTTGGATACGTGCAGAGTCGGCTAACAATATTTTGGTCAAATCGGCTGTGGCGCCGGTCATATGCACCGCCCCTCTAAACCCGTATTTGGCCATCACAGGGAGGGCGCCAGAATGATCGATATGAGCATGAGACAGGCAGACGGCATCGACAGATTTCGGATCAAATCCCAAATGGCGATTGCGTTCTCGTGCGTAATCGCGCCTGCCTTGAAACATTCCGCAATCCAGGAGGATTCGTGTTTTGCCGGCATCGACGACATGCCGGCTTCCTGTTACAGATCGAGCTGCGCCATAAAATGAAATTTTCATAAGTGATTCTCCCTTAGGACCTGAGAGAACATAACTTGAACATTTCGCATCGAATCTTTAGGCCATCGTTGAACGCGCCTCAATCGAAAAATCCTCACCATAGCTCTGCTATGCCTCGGCTTTTCCTCAATCGTGCCGTCCAAATCTGACCCAAATCTTGTTCCGAATGTGTTCAAGCTATTTTCTCTCAGGTCCTTAGATGTTCCTGAGCAATGATGTCCCAGGCTTCACGAGCTGTTTCTGCATAACGGAATAATGATAAATCGTTTGGACTAATCAGGCCAAACTCTACAAATTTCTTCCAATGAATCAAGTCTTCCCAATATGTCTTTCCCATGAGCACCACAGATAGGTCCTTCACTTTACGCGTCTGAAGAAGGGTGAGTGTTTCAAACAGTTCATCCATCGTGCCAAATCCACCTGGAAACACAACAAGGGCTTTGGCTCGATACAGGAAATGCATTTTGCGAAGGGCAAAATAGCGAAACGTGAAACAGAGACTTGGTGTGACGTAGGGATTGGGTGCTTGCTCAAATGGCAGATCAATATTGAGTCCGATGGATTTCGCACCGACATCTGCTGCGCCGCGATTGCCAGCCTCCATGATGCCCGGACCTCCTCCGGTGACCACGACATATTCACAACGGCCGTCTATTTGACACGTCGACGACACGAGGCGGCTAAACTCTCGAGCCTCATCATAAAAAGGTGCGAGGGTCAATTGATTCTTGGCTATGGCGACTGCCTGTTGTTTATCAGCATCATTCGGTGATTGAGCCAAGGCCTGTTCAGCTTTGGCTAGCTCCGCTTGTGCAGCTGCGGGTTCGAGAAGACGGGCACTGCCAAAAACGACAATCGTGGATTCAATGCCCTCATCTTGCTGGGTCAGTTCGGCTTTTGACCATTCCAGTTGTAGCCGAATTGCACGCAGTTCATCTCGTTGAAGAAATTCTGAATCAGAATCCGCCCGTTTGTAGGCTGGTGAGGATGATTGAGGTAAATCTTCCATTGAGCGACAAGATGCGTGAACGAGGAGGAATAATGGAATTATAAACGTCTCATTCCAAAATGGAAACTCTTGAAGACAACGTTCAGGAAAATTTCAGAGATTGGTACTGTTGATTAGAATGGTAGATATATGTTCAAGAGGAGCCAGAGTTCATTAGCTTTCGGGCAAGTTCAAAAAAACTTGCTCGGAGTTTTCCCAAAGAGTTTGTCCTGTATCGTTATGAGCGGGGTCGAAGGGAAGACTGCGAATTGTCTGAGGTATCCCGAGTCCCTGTCACGTGTTTGACGAGGGGAGCGTACTTCCTCTAGGTGGTATGGCAGCAAGGCGAGAACGTCGCTGGCGGCAGGTTTCAATATTCACGGATTGTTGCGTGGACGAAACTGAAGACTAGTGTCCACTGGTGAATCTCGTTACAATTCATCAGGTGACACTATTGAACATTATTTTTATTTGGGTTCATTTAATAGCCGCGACTTTTTGGATAGGAGGCATGCTCTTTCTCTCCCTTGTCGCAGTCCCGCTTCTCAAAAAAGATCCAGATCCGTCATCTGCCCAACGCGGGTTTGTAAATCTAGCCCGCCGTTTCAGAAGGCTTGTATGGATCGCTTTGTCCCTTCTGGTCATCACCGGAGCGATTCTTCTTCCCGCACATGTGGATATCTCCTCTTCACTCAGTGAATGGCCCGCGGCCCTGATCATCAAACTTTCTCTTGTTGTGTTGCTCATTGTCGTGTCTGTACTCCACGACAAAATTATTGGCCCAAAAGTACGAACCCTCAAAAACTCGCCAACGTCTGAATTGGTTGTAGCAGAAAAAATCTTAATCCGACTCTCTCCCCTGATCGGTCGCCTCACCATGTTGTTAGGACTTGCCATTCTTCTTGCTGCCGTCTTTTTAGTTCGCATCTAGATCCATTTCCAAAATCAAAATCTTCCGCGGTATTTTCTTTTATACGCACTATCCTTCGTTGCTTGTTATGCAGATCACCGTCTGAATATGTGAGAAGGGTCTTCTGTTGAATCAATAGAGTTTCGCTTTTCCAATTCACATAAAAAAACGGGAGAGATCGTTATGATCCCTCCCGTTTGAATAAACCCTATTCGGTATCAGGCTTAGAAGCGGCTGCGGCGTTTATTATCGCCGAATCCACCACCTCCACCACCAAATCCACCGCCGCCGGTACGCGGAGCTTGTGGTCTGGCTTCATTGACTGTCAACGTGCGGCCACCGAACTCCGTGGAGTTCAACGCTTCAATTGCGGCTGTGGCTTCTTCTTGCGAAGACATTTCCACAAATCCAAACCCGCGAGATTGGCCGGTAAATTTGTCACTAATAATGTTAGCTGATTGCACGGACCCGTGTGCCGCAAACAAGTCAGTTAACTCATCCTGGGTTGCTGAATACGGCAACCCCCCTACATAGAGTTTTGAACCCATGGGGTTCCTCCTTTTAAAAAAGATATTGCTTTAGGCTCGAGATGCATCAACTATTGGGAAGGGATAGGCCGCGGACGCGAAATTGAGGCGACTGAGGTCAGACACTTTCCAGGAAACTCTCGGGCAAAACAACACCGGTTGTGGGCTTTTGTAATTGAATAGTTCAGAGCTAAGCCCCTAACTCTGCATTAGAGAAACCCTAGCATAAACCTTTTTGAAAAGATAGAAGAGGACTTGCTCATATTACTTCATTTTTTGCTGGCCGCTTGAAATAATTACAGAATTTTCATTTGACCGATCAGTCCATTTTTTGGGGTATCAGAATAGACACGAACTCTTCTGCTTAATTCTTGTAAGTAAACAAGATATAATGAGTGGAGGTACTATGCGGAATGTGAAAAAAATACACGTGTTGAATTGCCTTATTCCAAGATCCTGGTTCATAGGTTGTGGATTGGTCGTGATGATTTGTGTGGGTGCAGCCGTGTGGGCGAAGCCAACGCCCAACCAGATACTCCATTTGCAGGTTCCTATTTTGGGCACCTCCCTGAATAGACAGCATTTGCCCATGGGTCTTGTTTCGAAAATTGTCATTGATCTCTATGAACGTCGGGATCAGGGCGGCTTGCGAATCCAATTTCATACCGAGCCTGGACAGTTTTCCTTATTAGCCAGGAAAGCTACTCATGATGCGATTACCCGAGCATGGCATGCTGCCAATCTTCCCGTCGATTCTTGGACGGTTCAACTGACGTTTCCTTATGCGGGGATGACCGTGTATGGAAAAAGCCTGTCTGCGATGGTGGGCTTGAGTGTCGTGGCCATGGCCAAGGGCGAATCCTTATTGGAGGGGCGAATTTTGACCGGTACCATTACGGATCAGGGTCAGATAGGCACGGTTGGAGGCTTGCACCTGAAAATTCTAGCCGCGCATCGACAACACTTCCAACGCGTCTTTATTCCGAGTGACTATGATAGTCGAGATGGCGATTGGCAGACACCGTTTCTCATGCATGTCTCTCCGGTCAGAACCGTCGAAGAAGCCTATCTTGGGTTAACGGGATATCAGTTA
>QIMB01000031.1 GCA_003233615.1 Nitrospirota bacterium | reverse complement strand
AAAATGGGTCTTTTCTTTTCGAATGACGCGATTGGCTACTCCCAAACAACGAATAAATCATCTCATTAAAGTGCCGGAAGTCCGAGTCATTGGGGCTGAAGGCGAACAACTTGGGATCCTCAAAACATCTGAAGCCCTCCGGCAAGCCAGGGAAGTCGGGTACGACTTGGTCGAAGTCGCACCGACTGCCGAACCGCCAGTGTGCCGGATTATGGACCATGGGAAATTTAAGTATGAACAGAGCAAAAAAGAGCATCGGATGCGACTTAACCAAAAGTCCACTCAGGTTAAGGAAGTTAAGTTCCGTCCGCGCACAGACACGCATGACATGGAGACAAAAGTCCGGCAAATCCGTGATTTTCTTGAAGACGGGAATAAGACCAAAGTTACGGTTATGTTCCGCGGACGCGAAATGGCCAATCGAGAGCTTGGCTTCAAAGCGATTCAAAAGGTTATTGAGGAGTTAAAAGGCGCTGGCAATATTGAAAGTCCTCCTCGCATGGAAGGAAGAAACTTATATATGGTGGTATCTCCCAAGTAATCAAAATGGGAGGGGAGACCAGGGCACGCGATCACGGAATAAAAAAGGAACAGAATCATGGCAGGGTTTAAATTAAAAAATCATTCTGGAGCCAGCAAACGGTTTAAACGTTCAGGCTCAGGAAAGTGGATGCGACGTCAAGCTAAAATGCGTCATATTTTAACGAGCAAAGCTCCACGGGTGAAAGCACGATTAGGCAAATCTGCAGTGGTGTCAAAAGAAGATGCAGGTTCACTCTCTCGGCTGCTTCCCTATAAATAGGCATTGGCAGCAACATTGCGCAGATGTGAATGATGGTGTAGATTGAGGCAAGCGGGACTTTTTTTGAGATAAAGGAGAGAGGGTATGCCAAGGGTAAAAGGTGGACCGCAAACGCGGCGACGACGAAAAAAACGGCTAAAACTAGCCAAAGGGCAATTTGGGGGAAAGAGTAAACTATTCAGAACGGCTACGGAATCTGTAGATAAAGGCCAAGCCTATGCCTATACAGGCCGGAAACAGCGTAAACGTAATTTTCGACAACTCTGGGTGACCAGAATTAACGCGGCTGTACGTGCACAGGGAGTGACCTATAGCCAGTTCATGAATGGATTAAAAAAGGCCAATGTGCTCATCAACCGGAAAATGTTATCGGAAATGGCGATTCACGACCCTCAAGGATTCACTCATCTTGTCACCCTTACACAAGGTGAAGGACAGACTGCTGCCGCTTAAGTTTTCTGTGTTATCACTTCAAATTCGAACCCGGAAGTAGGCATATCAATTTGCCAGGCTTCAAGCACTTCCGGGTGAAACTCCCCAATGTAGCCTACCATTTGACCCTGACAATGAATACGACCGACTCGGCCATCCAAAAATGAAGGATGAGACACCGGCTCTAAGTCATAGGGCCAGACCATGTAATACATCAAAAGATCCAGATAGCTATGCATTTCGGAAAAATTCGCACCGGGATGTGCGCTAATGGCAGCCAGGGACAATACTGTTCGCGACCCGGTATCCGCTTCCACATCAACTCGCGCAACTTCGCCTGCTTCAAATAACAGATGAGGATAAAACACGCGTGGTGATAACGCTTCCACACGAAGAAGGCAGGGAAGAATAGAAGGCCGCAAACAGGCATAGGTCAGTGACATAATATTGTCGACTTCCACAAGTGAATCGTGTTCGGTCGCCGTCAGGCGCATACGTTCCACAAATTCCTGTCTTGAGGATAGGATATTGGAAAACATTTCCTGGAATCCAAACCCCACCATTAAATCACGAAGCCGATCACTCGTCTGTTCTTGCTCAGACAAAGCCCCAACTGTAAACGCTTGCGGCATTATCGGAGAAAAAGAATCATAGCCGCGTGTGATAGCCACATCCTCTGCCACATCCATGACATGCATAAGATCGTTCCGGAATGCCGGCAATTTAACAGAAACCGATTGACGCGTAGCTTTAACCTGATAGCCGTAGGCGGCCAAGGCGGTCTGGATGGCTTCGGCTCCTAGCGGCATGCCCAAGGCTTGCTCAATGGCATGGAATGACACGCGTTGGCCATTTCCCATGTCGAACGGAGTTTTCACGGTTTTCCCCATCGTGGTTTCATAGGGATAGACGATGTCGATAGGCTCAATAGTGGCACCACGATCAGCCAAATTGCTCGCAAAGATGTTCAGGGCCAACACGACCATAGACAAGTCTGTTCCCGTCACTTCTACGAGTAATTCCGTATCGCCAATGTGCACTTCCCCCAGTTCCCGACTGTTAATAATGGGCGGGAAAGACAGGACTTGCCCATTCGTGTCCCACAGCAACGGCAGGTGCTCACAGTCAGCCAAAATCCCTCCGTACTCCAATCCTTTGGGATGAACGGTCAGGATTTCATGCGGTGTCATTTTTTCCTCAAACCCCAACGGCGTAAATCGCACGTCATTGGGTTGCACCAAACCATAGGTCACGGGAAAGGCGATTGACGCCAAACGATACAAGCCAATAGACACCGTTTCACGTTTTCTTCCAAAGGCATCCGCTAATTTTTCTTGGGTTTGGATGCATTGTTCCAGACCAAGTTCGGTGATCGGATAGTCAAGAGAGGCGCAGGCTGCAACAAAAGGCCGGACTGTCTCCATGCCTTGCATGACCTGGATACGCCGTTTCGCTCGTCCGCGAGACGCAAAGAATGTGTAGGGCGTTTGGCTGCCTGTCAGAACCGAACGAATTTGTCTGGCGATACCTTCTACGCACCAGAGATCTGGACGATTGGTATCCTGTAGTTCTACGCGAATTTCACCGGTGTCATTGGACACATCTTTCACTTCACCCTTGACCAAGGGCATCCATTGTTCAATGTCTGACATAGAAGCCGGTCGTCCAACCAGTCGGGAAAAATCTTCTTGGAAAATAGAAATCGTCGGCATGTTGAACGCCTTATGGTTTGCGGCGCATGTTGCGCACAGCTTCTAAATCTGACGTGAATAAATCCCGAATATCTTGAATGCCCAATGCGACCATTGCCATTCGGTCTAATCCCAAACCCCAGGCAATGACAGGCACCGTCACACCCAATGGCACGGTCACTTCTGACCGAAAGAGCCCTGCGCCACCCAGTTCCATCCATCCAAGTTTGGGATGGCGAACATGCATCTCCACGGAAGGTTCTGTAAAGGGGAAATATGCTGGCAGAAAGCGAATCTCTTTGGCCTGTGCCATTTCTGTGGCGAAAAGTTTCAGTAAGCCTAACAAGGTTCGAAAATTGATATCCGACCCGAGGACAATCCCTTCGACCTGGAAAAAATCGGTGGCATGGGTGGCGTCGACCTGGTCATATCGAAAGCATCGGGCAATGGAAAAAAATTTGCTCGGGACGGGCGGATTGCTCGCCAACGTGCGTGCCGAAACTGCTGTACCCTGGCTGCGTAAGACCAAACGCTTTGCACGTTCAGGATCATAGGAATATTGCCATCCTTTGGACCCAGTGATGCCCCCATTCTTATGAGCCTCGGCTACCTGACTGAGAAAGGGTTCGGGAATGCGTGTGGCGTGAGTCGGTTCTTTCACAAAATACACATCATGAATGGCACGGGCCGGATGGAATTGCGGCATAAAGAGCGCATCCATATTCCAAAATTCCGTCTCCACCAGTTCCCCGCGCATTTCTTGAAATCCCATACTCGTCAACTTGGCTTTTACCGTATCCAGGAACTCACGATAGGCATGGCGTCGACCAATGGCTAAGCGCGGCGGACGAAGCTGGATGGAATATTTTCGAAACGAATATTTTCGCCAGGATCCGTCTTTTAATAGCTCCGGCGTCAATTGCGAAATTTCTTCTGCTGCATCTTCTCGTAAATGTGGTAAGAGATTGCGGCCCTTTCCTGTGAGTCCATAGGCTCGTTCCGTATGATCATCAATACGAAAAGGCTCTTGGGTATTCCCGCGTTTGACGGCATATTGGCGTAGCAAGGCTTGGTGATCGTCCGAAAACGAATCCAAGAGTCGTGATCCTTCGTGAATGTGATTCAACAACCATCGTAACGCTTCGACCGAGGAGCTTTTCTGTTCCGTGATGTGGAGCGAACCGCCTGCCCCAAGCGTAAGCATTCCTTCTTTTTTTAACAGGCCAATAGCTCTGCTGAGTTCAGAGGGTTGAAATTGGCCTATGGCCTGAAGGTCTTTCACTGTTCGTTTTTCACCGTCTTGTGAGGCAGCTTGAACGGTCTGAATAATCCACTCATGTGGTGAAGCTGTCTGTTGAAATTGCGTGCCAACTTCTGTCAAAACCACGAGTGTGGTCGTTGTTTCAGAGACTTGACTCACCAATTGCTTCGTGAGCAGCCAGCCGACCGCCATACTGACCTGGGAAGGTGCTAATGCCGTGGATTGAACCAGCTCAGGATCTTTGAGCGACTCGGTCGAGCCGGCTCCAAGAGCCCGAAGGACTTGAATTTCGAGAGGATGGAGACTGTCAGTCTGATTAGATGAACTCATGGAGCGTACTAGACAATCACCGTCTGATCAGCCGTGCGCAGTTGTCGAATAGCATCGGACATGTTGGCACTGCCAAAAATAGCAGAACCGGCGACGAGGGCATTGGCTCCAGCATGAAGAACCGAGGCAACATTTTTCACGGTGATTCCGCCATCGACTTCCAGATAGGGCGAACACTTAGCGTCTGCGAGCATGGCCCGAATCTGGCGAATCTTCTCAAGTGAAGAATCGATGAATGTCTGGCCACCAAACCCGGGATTGACGGACATCACCAACACCAGATCCACATCGCCAAGAATATATTCTAGCGTGGTGGTGGAGGTGGCGGGATTTAAGCTGACACCAGCCTTCACATTGAGTTCTTTAATGGCTTGAACTGTTCGATGAAGATGAGGACAGGCCTCCACATGCACCGTCAAAATATCCGCCCCAGCCTTGGCAAACTCCGGAATGAACTCATCGGGATTCGTCATCATCAGATGCACATCTAACGGCAGCGAGGTCACCTTGCGAAGAGCTTCTACCATGGGAGGACCAACCGTCAGATTGGGAACGAAATGACCATCCATCACATCAATATGAATCCAATCAGCGCCTGCCGCTTCGACTTGCTGCACGGCCTCAGCCAAGCGAGCAAAGTCGGCAGCAAGAATGGAAGGGGCTATAAGAGGGCTTGGCATTGTGTCTCAGATTTTCTTAATCGGCATGCAAAGAATGCATCCATGGTAAACGACTGAATCGCTGTACACAAATAACCCTCATCAGTTACGAGCGAATGACCAGACGGGGGCACCCAGGGTGTGACAGCTTCACGTTGAAAATCAGGATGTTCCTGGCAAAACGCGGAGATGACCTCCGTGGTCTCCTCCGGTTCAATGGAGCATGCACTATAGACGATGGTTCCCCCTGGTCTCAAGAGGGTGCAGAGGCTATGAAGAATTTGCTTCTGGATATGATGGGATTGTTTAATTGTCACGAACTGCTTGAACATTTTGCCCTCGGGATGACGTCGTAAAATGCCCAATCCTGAACAAGGGGCATCAACGACAATACGATCAAACGGTTCGATGAGAAACGGTCGATGCAACGTGGGCCGGTCAGCCACTTCTTCTGGTGTGATTCTTAACAGATCAGTCATATCGCATTCATGGGACTGAACTATCGATATGCCAAACCGTTCACAATTGGCAATGAGGCGAAGAAGTCGATCCCCCTTGCGGTCTATCGCGATGATCGTGCCTTGGTTCTGCATTAGTTGCGCAAGGTGCGTGGTTTTACCACCAGGAGCTGCGCAGGCATCAAGAATGCGGTCACCAGGTTGCGGGTCAAGTAGCGGAGGAATAAGCTGGGCAGCTTCATCCTCGACGTAACACAAGCCTTCTTGTACGACAGAGAGGCGCCCCGGGTTGCCACACTTCTCAAGTGTGACTCCTAACGGGCTTACTGGAGTTGCCTGTGCTGAAAATCCTTCAGCAGTCAGACGATTCAATAATTCCTTGCGTGTAGAACGCAGAGTATTGGTTCGTAGCGTCATTGGAGGAATCTCTAGGGTCTTCCGGCACAACTCTTCGGCATGTGCAAAACCAAATGCCGTAATCCATCGTTCAACCATCCATAACGGACAGGCATAACGGATCGAAAGGCCTTGAACAGGATTACCATCAATATCTGGCAGGGATGGTGCCTGTTGGCGTATCAGATTGCGTAGAATGGCATTCACCAGTCCACGCCAATCATGTCCCGGCTGTTTCCGAATCAGGTTTACGGCCTCGTTAACAGCGGCGGATTCCGGAATGCGGTCTAGAAAAAGTAATTGATAGGCTGCCACTCTCAAGATCGTAGCGACATTGAGGGGCAGCCGAGCCATGGGTTTACGGGACAGGTGATCCAACCGCCAATCCAGCGTGATCGCATGCCGCAAAACTCCATAGACGAGTTCAAAAGCCAGGGCACGGTCCGGTTCCGACAACACGACATCCTTGATTGCGGCATCAAAGACATCATCAGCAAAGGCCTGGCTTCGATAAATCGTCTGCAGAACTGTGTGGGCAAACTTTCTGGCGTTTGAGGGAGAACGAGACATGTATATCAAAACCGATTATTTTGGATCGTGAAGTATGAAATGAGAGGCGTGAAAAGAACTGGAGGCTAGGGCTCTTTTCGCTTACGCCTCATCCCTTACGAACGTTGCCTTTAGTATACTGGCGAGATGAGAAGGTGGGAGCCAATTGCACTGCCATCTCGATTGCGTCAACGAGGCTGGTGGGATCAGCTTTCCATTTTCCAGCTATATCAAACGCAGTTCCATGATCCACTGAGGTCCGAAGGATAGGCAATCCCACTGTGATATTGACGCAACGGCCAAAGGCCACGGCCTTCAATGGGATCAACCCTTGATCGTGATAGAGCGCCACAATACCATCAAATGCCCCGGTCATAGCCTTCGCAAATAGGGTGTCAGCGGGGTGAGGGCCACTGCATGAGATTCTCTGGGCTTTTGCCCGTTTGATGGCTGGAATAATAAGACGATGTTCTTCGTCGCCAAATAGTCCATTCTCGCCTGCATGAGGATTGAGGCCTGCCACAGCAATCCTGGGATTTTTTATGCCGAACAACTGTTGTAAGCCAAAATGTGCCAAGCGGATAGCTTTCAGAATATTTTGCACAGTTAGAGCGTTCGGTACATCCCGTAACGCTAAGTGTGTGGTCGTAAAAATGATTTTCAACGGCCCGCCCATGATCATCATTCCCGATTCTTTGGCTTTGGTGAGATCAGCCAGCATTTCAGTATGACCTGGGTAATGGTACCCGGCCAAATGCATGGCTTCTTTATTAATGGGCGCAGTGACGAGTCCACCCACGCATCCTGCTTGTGCCAACCGGACAGCCGATTGAATACAGGTGACGGCCATCTCCCCGGTTTTGGCAGAAGCCCGCCCCAATTTAACGGATCGCACCGGCTTGGGAAACGGGTCGAATAAGGGAAGACGACCTCGTCGAAAGGCGTGTGTACCTGTTGTGAACGTATCATGACCATCGACCAAGACGATCGGGAGACACGTCTGCAGGGATCGGATCGTGCGTTCGAAAATCGTGTGACTGCCAATGACCAGCGGCCGACACACCCGCCAGACCTTCGGCATGAGCAAGGCCTTGACGATAATTTCTGGTCCAATGCCAGCGGGATCACCCATTGTGATCGCAAGAATCGGTTTCGTATGAGGTAAGGCAGGCATATCGGAAAGACATTATCGGGAATGCTTGGTGGATTTCGGTGAGCGAGAAGCCGTCTTCGACTTCTTGCTCTTCGTAAATGTCTGTCGCACCAGATCAATAATGGCTTGGACGGGCTGCTGTGTGCGTTCAGCTAGCGCCACACAATCCCGGTATTCCGGCATAACTTTCGTTTGCCCATTGCCAAGATCTGCGATTTTCATGCGGATGGACCCATGCGGTAAGCGAACAGTGTGAATCTTCCGGGGTACCGTCACACGTTTCAATTCTTGAACACGAACGCCAAGGGTCGTCGTTTCGGCAAGCAGAATAGTGGTCAGCGCCTGCAGGTCGTTGGGATAAGCCACGACTGAGACCATGGTTCCCGGGCGATTCCGTTTCATCATCATAGGCGTCAACGTCACGTCCAGGGCATTCGCGACAAAGAGATGCGTCATCAGCTGGTCGTACAGTTGGGGATTCATATCATCGATATTGGTCTCAAGTTGGATAATCCGTTCGGCAGTCATACATGCATCTGATTCCTCTTGTGCAAGAAAAAGCCGCAGCACATTTGGCCAACCCGCCGGATCAGCTGTGCCGGCCCCATAACCGATCATATGTGGCGTGAAGGGAGGAAGCGTATTACAGTTTTTAGACAGTGTTTGGAGTAAAGCCATGCCGGTAGGGGTCGTGAATTCTAATGCTGGTCCATTGGAGTAGACCGACATACCTTTTGACATCTGGGCCACCGCAGGTGCGGGAACCGGAAGTTGCCCATGCGCCGTGGAAATGGTGCCGGCCCCAAGATTAATTGGAGAATAGGACACCGTCGTCACATTGAGATGGGCAATTCCCAACAACGTCCCGACAATATCCACGAGGGAATCGATCACGCCCACCTCATGAAAATGCACTGTTGCTGGAGATTTCCCATGGACGACACCCTCGGCTTCCGCAATGAGCTGAAACGTGTGTAACGCTTGAGTACGAATGGTGGTTGGTAGACGGCTGTTCGTTAATGTTTTTTTTATGACTGACAGTGATAGGGGTTTGGTGAAGCCTTTTCGAATGTCCACATCCACTTTGGTCGCTCGAAGACTATTTCTGATGACCTGTTCTTCACGAAGTCGGTAACCTTTGAGGTCGAGGGCTTTCAGGCCTTTTTTTAAAACGGCCAGGGGCACACCTGTATCCACCAGGGCGCCAAGAAACATGTCCCCGCTGACTCCAGAAAATGCATCGATATGAAGATGTCTAAGCATTGATTTTTTTAAAGAAACGAAATTCGAAGCTGTACTATAACAAAATTCAACAAGAGATTTTGAGCCTAGCTTTAGAACCTTCACGCTACTACCATGATTGATTTATTTTTTTGGGCCTTAGAATCGATCTTGTTGTTTGGTCCCTATGTAATGATCAAAACAGGAGAATTAATTTTGAGGTATTTGAGCATAGGATATTATTGTCCAGAGCAATATAAGACCTCTGATAATTCAAATGTAAATGATTTCATGAGAACAATAAAAAATCCTTGTTTTTGGGTAGGGATGATATTCTGGAGTTGCTTGGGAGTGTATTTGAGTTTTTATCTAAGTGAAAATTAATGGGAATGGGCTTGAGAAGGAAATAATTGTAATTCCCTGGGTTTCGTCTCGCCGGCAGGCGAGGCCCTTGTGCTTTGGCAAAAGGACCCAAAGCCATATTGGCCCTGTCGTGGCCTTTCGGGTTCCCTGGTCGGTTCGCCGATTCCACCGCCAACTCGCGGAGTCTATCATGAGTTTTGTCGAAGGGCTCAGACAATGCGCCGCCGAATCTCCGCAGTCGGCTGCACGGCTCGGCCACGCCAAAGGCCATATTTTCTCAGAATAATCTAAAGGAATGTTGAAGGTCTTTCTTAGGCAATGACAGTTTGTCAATGGAGATTACATGTCTGACTCATGGATGGAGTGGAATATGAAACAAATGGTTTTGTCCATAGCGGTCTTTCTTGCCGTGTGGGTCGGAGGGTTCAGGCACGATTATATGAGCTGGGCAGGGAATGGACATACCCCCACGACGACAGGGCTTGATCTTGAGACGGTGAGTTTACAGATCATTTCACCGCCCGACCTCGAAGACCACCTATACCACCGTGCCCTTAACCACTTTGCTAAAGCCGGCATATCTTGGAATCCGTCGAAGTCCGCGCAGAAAAACAAGGCTGTTTTACAAGTGACACTGAAGCCCGAACCTCTTGGAGAGGTATGTCCTGGGAAGTTTCTCTATGACCACGGCATGGAATTGAGGGACAAGGTCATTCCAGGAAGTAGAAATGGAAGACGCGTGATTGATAATTCAACTTGGTCAAGCCAAGGGGCACCACACATCCTCCCGAAGATGACACGAGAAGAGTTTGAGGCCGACTTGGATGAGTTCATGGAAAAATTTATTGGGAATTATCTGTTGGGCCTCCATGCCTATACTGAGTATTTCCCCGATCCTCAAGAGGTTCCTTTAGAGGAGGACCAAGCCATGGGCGAGGCACACCCTTCAGATGAGCACGAACCCAGTGCTCATGAAAGCTTAGTGGGCTTAAATCTCAGCAAGGTGAGGTTTGGGGCGTGGGCAGGAAAATATTCTGGCCAAATCGGCCGCCGGGCAACACAGCAGTTAGAACAAGCTGGTTTGCATTTTTGGTCTACCCCTGATTCTCATACTTCAAGGCATCTGAGCTTAGATTTGGATTCTCAGCCCACTGGAGAATGTCCCAATAAAGTTCTCTATACCGCCACCTTACTGTTAACTGAACAGGCGCTTATCGCACGGAATCCCAAAATTTATGCGTGGGTCGAAACATGGCGGCAAAGAAAAGTGGCGATAGTGGAGTCGGTTTCATTGGAGCAGCTCAAAGCAGATCAGAAGGAACTGATTGCGGATTTCATATCGTCCTATCGAATTGCAAATTTCAAAATCAAACAGTAGGTATTAAGGAAGGGGTAAAGTGGGACCACCTCTAACGTCTTGGCATAAGGAGAATTTTTATTTTTTTGTCAGACAATTGGATTGGCGGATTCAACTCATAAGTGCACCACTCCCACAATAACCCTAAACCACGTTGGCCCCGTCGAGGCTTTTGGTTCCCATGCGGTTCAGCCACGCTATTGGCCTGTCGTGGAATATTTATCATTGAGTATTCCGTCCCTCTTCGCACTCAGCTATACGTTCTCTGATCCCCTATGCTCTTGGTCGCAGCTAGATGTGCTTGTCAGATGAGGTGTCAGTGGGTATCCTGTTGGGAGAGAACGTGGAGCGCAATTATGACCACTACTGACATGCTCAGAGCAAGACGAGATCACATTATCCAGCTTGCTGCGCAACATGGAGCACACAACCTGCGTGTGTTTGGGTCCGTTGCCCGAGGGGAAGCTGGCCCCACAAGTGACATCGACTTGTTAGTGGAGATGGATCGGGGGCGCAGCCTGCTGGATTTGATTAAACTGAGCCAAGAGCTGGAAGCGTTTCTCGACCGAAAAGTGGATATCCTTACCGATGAGGGACTCAGTCCCTACCTCGAACAGCGCATTCACGCCGAAGCCGTCTCCTTATGAAGGACGACCGCATCTACCTTCTACATATTCGAGACGCCATCCAATCTGTCTTGGAATATACCGCGACTGGCAAGGAAAGTTTTCTTGCTGACCGAAAGACCCAAGACGCTGTTGTACGCAATCTTGAAATCATAGGCGAGGCGACCAAACGCCTGTCTCCCTCACTCAAGGAGGCTCATACCAATATCTCATGGAAGCCTATCGCCGGCATGAGAGACAAACTGATCCACGACTACTTTGGCGTCAATCTCCAGCTTGTATGGGATGTCGTTGAACGGGATCTGCCGGTCTTAAGACTCAAGGTCTCACAGCTCTTGCAAGATCTTGAGGAGAAATCCTAAAGACCGTCTTTCTAAATAATCCAAATCCCGATTGTGCCCCATTACGAACGAGCTTGTGATTTAGCCAATCAATTTCGATTGCCGACATCCACAAAACATTTATTGGTATGAAGAAAAATTGTTTGGCATAATAGAAAGATCGTTTGTGAAACATCCACAAGAAAAGAGGTGCCTGTTGGATCGAAGAATTTTTCCTAAGCTGATGGTGATAGGTCTAAGCATGATCGTTATGCTGTTTTTCTGCGAGCAGGCCGATGCTCGAAAAAAAAGAAAGCGGTTTATTTCTCCCGTGAAGGTTGAAGATGTGGTGATCTCTCCTGATCCTTTTATTATCGGGAAAAGTCCATTGACGGTTTCCATGATGTTGAAGGTGCCGTTATCTGCTGTCGAGAGCAAAGTCCTTGAAGTTTCCGTTCTTATCACGTCGCCTACCCGTCGCACCATGAGTTTTGTGAGTCGACGGTTATCCCTGGCCGAAGTGACTCAGGGTGGAACCGTGAGAATGGTGCCAATGAATCTGGTCTGGGATGGGAAGGATCAATATGATCGTTTTGTCACGGATGGTTCCTATTTTTATGAGATTCAAGCCAAGTTGCTGGAAGATAAGGGCAATGGTCCTCGAACAAAAATTGTGTCACACCGCATTCAAGGGACATTAGAGGCCTTGGCCTATGTGGGAGAAGTGTTGCCTCCGCTTGCACCAGAGCCTGATGTTCCTGCCGAGGTTGAAGCGCTACAGCAAAAAGTCTTGGCGACGGATGATCTTCTTGTGGTGGAGGATAAGTTAATTGTGGGTGAGCAATCCACGGTTGGACAAGGAGAGCTGAGCCATGAGGGAGGGAAGAGTATGCTCCAGAAGTCTGATGCTGCCAAGGGAATTGTGGAGGAGAAAGTCCTGGAGTCGAAGGACAACGTAGAAACAGTATCTGAGGAATCTGATTCGAAAATTCCGATTTCTTCTGAAACTAAAACGGTGTTGCCTGCTGGAGACTTAGCTGCACCGATTATCCTCGAACCGCCTCTTATTCAGGCTCCGACTGAATCTTCAGGTTCTTCTATGGAGAAACCACTCCAGCATTAATGCGATGCGCTAGACAGCCTGCCCCGAATCCGTTATCGATGTTCATGACGCCAATACCTGATGAACAAGCATTCAACATGGTGAGCAACGGTGCCAGACCACCAAAGTTCGCTCCGTATCCTTGACTCGTTGGGACTGCCACAATTGGGCGATCAATTAACCCTCCCACCACACTGGGCAGGACGCCATCCATTCCAGCTACGACAATGACCACGTTGCCTTGATGCAGAATAGCCTGTTGATCCAGTAAGCGATGAATGCCTGCCACACCGACATCATACAATGTCGTCACATGACTCCCCATCACCTCTGCGGTAATACGAGCTTCTTCTGCCACCGGAATATCTGAGGTTCCCGCCGTCACCAGCACGACGAGTCCTTCTTTCTTTTGAGCAGAGTCGGAGACCGCCACGATTCTCGCCATTTTGTGATAGACCGCCTTGCGATGTAATCGCACGAGTTGTTTGGCGATGCCAGGGTCGACTCGAGTGGCGAGGAACGGCCCTTTGGATTGCAAGAGCTTCTTGGCAATGGCCACAATTTGCGCAGAGGTTTTGCCTTCGCACAACAGAACTTCGGGAAATCCTTGACGCAGCGCTCGATGGTGATCCACAGACGCAAACCCCATGTCTTCATATGGGAGAGTGCGAAGTTGGAGGAGGGCCTGCGGGATGGTCAGGCTACGGTCTTGGACCCCTTTGAGTAACGCGGTTAATTGTTTTTGATTCATGAATGACTTGAGTGGGTAAAGGTATGCATACCATCAGATAAGAGACTTTCCGTTTCGCTTTTGGCTGTTCGCGCCATGAGATCACTGACGATGTGTCGCGGATTATTTCCTTCGAAGAGTACTCGGTACACACCTTCAACAATGGGCATGTCCACCTTATGTTGGGACGCGAGGCCCATGGCCGCACGGGAGGTGTTGATACCTTCTGCGACGGTGCGCGTACTGTTTCGGAGGGTCGCCATATCTACGCCTTTCGCCAGTTGGAGGCCGGCTTGGTAATTGCGGCTGAGGGTGCCAGTGCTGGTTAACACCAAATCGCCCAAGCCTGAGAGGCCATAAAATGTCGATGTATCGGCCCCCATCGCTCGCCCCAAACGAATCATTTCTGCCAATCCTCTGGTGATAAGAGCGGCTCGGGCATTTGCCCCCAAATCTAAACCGTCGACAACGCCTGCCGCGATGGCCATGACATTCTTGAGGGCGCCGCCTAGCTGGGCGCCAATCATGTCGAGGCCCGCGTAGACCCGAAACTGTGGAGTGAGAAATACCTGTTGGAGCCGATTGACTAAATTAAAGTCCTTCCCGGCTAATAAGATGGTTGTCGGTTTCCAGCGACAGACTTCAGCGGCGAAGCTCGGGCCAGAGAGAACCGTGAGCCACGTGTGCCACGTATCAGGCAAGTGGTCTTCGACGACCTGACTCATTAATCGCAGGGTCCCTTCTTCAATGCCTTTTGTGGCGATCGTAATGGGTATGGGTTTTTTCAGAATAGGACGGAGTTGTGTCATCATGCCGGCCATCGTATGAGAAGGCACGACTAACACGATAAGATCTGTGCCCTGTATGCAATCGGACAGACTGTTCATGGCTTGGATGGAGTTAGGAAGGACGACATCCCGTAGGTACCAGGTATTTTCGCGTTGGGCGTCTATGCTCGCAACCACTTCTGGTTCGTAGGCCCAGAGGCGAATATTCAACCCTTTTGTGGCAAGTAAGTGGGCTAATGCGGTTCCCCACGCTCCAGCCCCTATCACAGAAACCACTCGAAAAGAAGATGTGGTCACGTCATATCCTTTGAAAGATGGAATGAAATGTGATAGTGCTTCACAACATTGGTCCATTGACCAACGGAAAGAATGAGAAAAGAATGAATCAAAATGATGTGAGAAGCAACGACACCCAGCATAGAAGAGGGAGTGATTATTCTTAGAGAAATTATAGGATTGAAGATGAATGAGTCAAATTGGTCGTGAGCAAGGAGCTAGACGGTGGAGGAGAAAAACGGCAAGATGAGAGATACGAAGACGCAAAGCGTGCGGGAAGCACTCTGAATTGATTCACAGTGTTTTGTTACTTAGAGAAGAAGTAGAATGACTCTTCGTTGTGACTCCTGACTTCTCACCATTCACTCCTTACAGAACAAGAAAGTTGAAAAAATCGTGAGTGAGACGAAACCCTGTCCGTCTTGTGGGTATGGACTCACTCTGAAAGGCCGGTTTTGCCCTAAATGCGGAACTCGGGCCGACCGTAAAATTGAAGACGAGCCCAAACAAGAGCCGCTGAATCTTCGAATCCTCTATATCATGGTAGGGTTACTTATCCTGGCCGTACTCTTCCCCCCATGGCAAACGGCACTCGATCGCACTCCCGAGTTTTTGGGATTTCATTTTATTCTCTCACCCCCGGCAGAGGATGCCTTGCGCAGTCCGATTCTCCAAACGATTCAATTGTTTACGATTGCTGTCGCGGGCCTGTACTTCTCGTGGTTCTACCGAGGAAAAGGATAAGACGGGAGGCGTGAAGCGTAAAGTGACTCGGAGAATTTATCCCCTACGCCTCCCGTCTTTTTACTCCTTACTTTTCACTTCGCACTTGAATATTGCGCCACCTGCAAGATTTGCTGGATGGCCTTGGCCTTTTGCATTTTAAGACTTTGATAAATTTCTTGGCCATCTTTCAGCAAATACTGCTGATCATCGGCTTTCACCTTTGCGCACATTCCCGGTTTTCCCTGAAGCGTCACGAATCGGGTAATAATCATAGGCTTCTTAGAGATTCGCAGGATACTCAAGGCGCAGGCTTCTCCATCATAAGGAAGCGAGACGATCTTATCGTCATCCCATTCTTTAATGTCATACACATGCGTATGAACTTTCAGCTGTGGAGTACTGCTGTTCACCAAAGAAGCTGTTGAATCGATACATCGTTGGAATTCCCGCATGCATGTAATTCTTGTTGTACGGAGCACATCATCGGTATTGCCCTCCTTCAACATCCAAGTCCCCTGCATTTCGACCCATTCATCCCATTTCTCGACCTGAGCACTCTGGGCTGGGAGAAAAGGGACGACTCGACTTAATACACTGTCATCCTCGGTCAGGCTTCTGAGCGTGTGAAAATTAATATCCCCGGTTTCGGTCAGTCCAGTTTTTTTCTGATAGGCCCTTAACGCATCTTTAGTGGCTTGATCGAGTTGGCCAGTATAGGGTCCAACCCCATACCCAAAGCGTCCCAAGAAAATTTGTATTCCTGTCACCAATGTACGGAATTCTTCCGGGTTTTCACGAAGCTTGGCCAATTCTTGGTCAGCCTGTTGACTGGTAGCAGAAGAAGATTGGACAGAACTGGCTATGGGTTGGTC
>QIMB01000483.1 GCA_003233615.1 Nitrospirota bacterium | reverse complement strand
CTGCTGACATTGAACATGTGTACCAGGATTTCTATAAAGATGAACACTTTATTCGAGTGTTTCCTCAGGCTGAATCAGTCAATCCTCGGAATATGCGTGGGGCAAACTTTTGCGATTTGAGTGCGACTTATGACCCTCGAACGGGTCATATCATTAGCATCGGGGCCATCGACAATCTGGTCAAAGGGGCAGCAGGACAAGCCATTCAATGCATGAATCTCATGGCAGGATTTCCAGAAACATTAGGATTAACCAGTCCCGGGATTTTTCCATAGAAGCAAAACAAGTACGTAGTGAGGAGCAAAAAGAGGAAGGGAAAAGGAAAATGAGCAAGGAGAAACGACAAGCTTTTCATCTCTCTTCTTTCTCACTTCACCCATCTCCCTTTTCACTGATTCAGAGAACGATGCTGGAAGATTTCCCCAACGCCTTTACGTACTCAGTAAAACAGAGCTAAACAATGCCTAACCGATTAAAAGGTGGGATCACCGCACCCAAAGGGTTTGTTGCAGCAGGAATTCATGCCGGCATCAAACAGACGGCGCTTGTGGTTTCAGAAAGACCTGGACCCATAGCCGGGGTCTTCACAAAAAATACTATCCCCGCTGCAGCCGTACTTCTGGATCGACAACATCTTAAAAAAAGACTGGGCCAAGCCTTCATTATTAATAGTGGAAACGCGAATGCCTTTACTGGTTCTGAGGGCACCAAGAATACCGTCGAAACGGCCCGGCTTGTTGCAGCGGCGTTAGGCATTCCGAAACAATATGTCTTTGTTGGCTCGACCGGCGTCATTGGTGTTCCACTCCCAATGCCAGCCTTAAGAAAAGGGATTCCCATTTTGGCGTCCCAGTTAACAAAAACAGGTCATCAACACGCCGCTCGCGCCATCATAACCACAGACACACGAACGAAAACTATTGCCTTACAACAGCGAATTGGGGGAAAAATAGTTACCATAGGTGGGATGGCCAAGGGATCAGGAATGATACACCCTGATATGGCCACCATGTTGGCCTATCTCACCACCGATGCAGTGATTGAGACAAAATCCTTGCAAACAATGTTGCGCAAGGCCGTCGAGCAAACATTTAATTGCATCACTGTCGATGGGGATTCCAGCACGAATGACACCGTCTTAAGCTTGGCCAATGGGAAGGCAGGGAATAGAACAATTGGCTCGACAGGTTCGGCCCATGTGCAATTTCAAAATATTTTGACTGAAGCCTGCCACTCATTAGCCATGGACATTTGTCGGGATGGAGAAGGCGCTACAAAAGTCGTTAAAATCCAAGTCAATGAGGCTCAGAGTCAGAAAGCCGCCAAAAGCATTGTCCAGACTCTGGCCACTTCGTTACTCGTCAAGACGGCCATTTTTGGTGCCGATCCGAATTGGGGTCGCATCATAGCGGCACTAGGACGATCGGGGTATACTCTTCGCCCTGATCGCATCGTGATCGCCTTTAATCAGAGCATCATAGTGAAAGACGGAAAAGGATTAGGCCCGCGCATTGAACAACAGATTCAAAAAATCATGCAACGTCCATCGTTTACGATTTCAGTATCATTAGGGATGGGCAAGGGAACGGCCACACAATGGACAACAGATTTGACCTATGATTACGTCAAGATTAATGCCTCGTACCGGTCCTAAATAATATTACCGCATAGACTGCCATGAATGGAGTTGTCATCCTGAGCATCTCGAAAGATCTGAGCCAAACTCAATGGGCGCTAGGCAAGGTGAGATGTTCGGCTTCCAGCTCAACATGACAACTGGATGTGGTCAGATACGAAAAGATTCTTGCCTAGACGAGAGCCAAAGCAATTTATTTTTTTATCGCGTGGCGAGAAATCAAATCATGAAGGGTAGGACGGCTCACACTCAAAATCGTGGCCGCTTTGGTAATATTTCCACCTGTTTTATTGAGCGTTTGCTCAATGATGCGTTTTTCTACAACATCTCGAGCTTCTTTTAACGTTGGGCCGGCTTGCACATCTTTTGGCTCTTCCAAATCTAAATCCTCCGGTGCAATTCGAAGATTATCCGTAAGAGTCACCGCACGACGAATTCGATTTTCTAATTCCCGAACATTCCCAGGCCAATGATATTGCTCAAGCGCCAACAAGGCTTCACGAGAAAACCCAGAAATTTTCTTTTTGGCTTCCTCCGTAAAGCGCTGAAGAAGAACTTTGGCCAACATCACAATATCAGTTCCACGGTCCCGTAACGGCGGAACAGAAATAGTCACTGTATTTAATCGATAATAAAGATCTTCACGGAAACGTCCCTCTTTCATGGCCATCTGTAAATCCGAATTGGTTGCCGCTAAAACTCGTATATCAACTGGAATTTCTACTCGACCACCCACACGTTCAATAGTTCGCTCTTGTAAGACACGCAGTAATTTCACTTGCAAGGCCGGAGGAATTTCTCCAATTTCATCAAGGAAGAGTGTCCCTCCTTCAGCCAATTCAATACGCCCGGGCCGTTGAATATGCGCACCAGTAAACGCGCCCTTTTCATGGCCAAACAGCTCGCTTTCCAAAAGCATTTCTGGAATCGCTCCACAATTGATTGCAACAAAAGGCCCATCTTTTCTATGGCTTTGCTGGTGAATAGCTCGTGCCACTAGTTCTTTTCCCGTCCCACTCGCACCAACGATTAACACTGAAATATCAGACACGGCCACACGCCGAATCGTATCGAAAACTTTGGCCATCACTGCGCTGGTACCAATAATATCCGGGAATCCGCGTTTTCCCTCACGCTCGAGTAATGTTTGGTTTTCTTTCTCAAGACCAGATAAATATTCAGCCCGTCGGAGAACTGTCTTGAATACCTCCAAATCTACAGGCTTCTCCATAAAGTCATAAGCACCAAATTGAATAGCCTTTAAAGCATTTGCTCGGTCTTGATTCCCAGTGATCACAACAACCTTTACCAAGGGATTGACCTCGATGAATTGCTTTAAAGCACTTAAACCCTCCGAGACTCCATCAGCATCTGGAGGCAATCCTAAGTCTAGGGTAATGAGAGCCATCTTCTCTCGCTGTAGAATTCCTACTGCCGCTTCACGATTGTCGGCCTCAAAAATCGTGTAACGATGCTTTAAGCCCCATTTCATTTGTTCAAGAATCTCCGGGCTATCATCTATGAGCAGAACCGATGGAAGTATCCCAGCATCCTGTGTGTTATCAATTTTTGACATGTCGTTATCGTAAAATGGTTATTCTGTTAGCCTCAAATCTCCGCGCTTTTCCTCAAAGATGACGCATGGTTGACTCCTACAAATCTTCAGCTTATCCACCTGATTTGTGACCTTAGGTTTCACTTATTCCCTTTACTGATGGAAGTTTCAACAGGAAAGGAAATGAATACGGTTGTTCCATGCCCTTCCTGGCTTTCAAGATGAATCTGACCATGATTTTCCTCAACCATGTGCTTGCATTGAAAAAGCCCCACCCCTAATCCATTTTCCTTCGAACTCTTAAAGGGTTGGAACAAAGATTCCATACGTGCAATAGGAATTCCAGGTCCCGTATCCACGATTTCCACAGCTACGTGGTGCCCATCATAAGTTGTGGTGATATGAATGGCTCCCTTGCCATTCATCGCTTGCTGTGCATTGAGAATCACATTCAACAATACCTGTTTTATCGGTTCTCTTTGTAATTGAAGGCTGGGAATAGCTTCTCCAGAATGAAAGATTATTTGACATCCTTCTCCATTCAGAGCTTCTACCGTTTCATGAATCAACATGTTGAAATCGAGGGCTTGAATATTCCTCTCCCTGCCTGTATCAAAATCTTTACAGTCATCGGCTAACTTGGCCATGAGATCAATGATGCGCTGCGACGTATGACGCACTGTTCGCAATACTGACGATTGAAAATCAGGATCATCGCCATAGCGTTCTGCATTTTGCACGACCAGCGATAAACTGGAGGCTAAGTTTTTTAAATCATGGAGATAAAACCCTGAAAACTTGTGTACCGCTTCCCATTTTGCCCTCGCGCTCCATTCTTCAACCAATTGAAACTGTAACATTAACATGGTGACATGATGAGCAATGACGCGAAGTAAGTCACAATCATCATCATCATAGGTTCGATCATCGAATTCTTTGCTCAGCGTGCAAAATCCAAGCAGCCCATCCTGTGTTGTAATCAGAGGAACGCAGATATAAGCCTGCGTGTTTTGACGAAGTTCTCTAAGACCATCGTCTTGGTTGTCATCTTCATCAATCCTGAACGGGCCTTTGTTGGCAAGAATTCCTTGAACCAAAGAATGTGTGCCAGCAATCGGTAAAGGCTGGTCATCAGAATTGGTGGATCGAATCTGATAGAATCGCCCATCAGCATTAAACCTCTTCCAAATAGTGATTCGAGAAGCATCAAAAGTTTGACTGAGCCACTCCAGAAAGCGATCATAGATTTCGTGCAGGTCTTGACAGGCTGAAAAAACTTCAGTGATTTCTAGCCATTTTTGACGATAATCATATTTTGTACCCAGAAACGGGATGGTCCTCGCATTCCACCCAGTTACACGTAAATCAGAGTTCACTAGAAATTCCTCATCCACAATTCTGCAACCAGTCCCCCATACACAACTTTCATAGCACTATGTTTTGCACGACAACTTTTACCTGACGCTATATGCTAAAAAAGGTATGCCTGATGTCCGACATGCTATGCAGCAAACCTAGGCTAGTAATCTTTATCTTTTCTCCACCTGACAAATCCTTCCTCTTAGAACTTGAGAGAAAATAACTTGAACAGATTCGCAATTGGCTTTGGATAGGCAAAATTTTTCCGTCAGGGTCCATGTAAACCCCATATCTCGTAATCGGAAAATCATAGGCAAGACTAAAGGGAAATACCCATGTCCCTATGATCCTAAAAATGGCAGTGGGATCACGAAAGTCAGCACAAGATCTTCTTGGACCTAGAGAATTCTAAAAATCGCTCGTCACTCAGAAGGTGATCACACATTTTGTGACTTCCTTATGCACATACATTCATAGCACATCCTTTTCACGCCCAACCGCCGCTTCCATATTTAATATTGGGAAAGGGGAAAAAACAATGTATGATGACAGCGTAATCTGCGCATGAGAATCTGAATAGTAGATACCCACGGGCTCACATTGCGTGGCACGTAACATTAAAACTCGAACTGCAGATGCCCTTTGGCCACTCGTTCTTGATGGTCCACGTACAGCAGGATCACTGGCTTGTATAACCCAACTATCGACGAGAAAAACACGGGAGACCACAGCGCCACCCCCCAGTAGGTCCGCTTCAGCTCGGGGAACCGAAGAGCAAGTTGCCGACTCAGATTCGCTTTCATCTTGTCCCACAATGTTCGAGACTGCATATGTCGGAGGAATCACCGGCACCACGTGAATATGGTCAACCTGCACGCTCCATCGTTGGACAGTCACATCCTGATGATAGGGCTGGATCTGAGCTAGATGTTCTTCCACAAATATTTTGATCGCCCCCCGCAAAATTCGTCGGCAAAACTTGGGGATTCACACCACAGGATAGTGATGCAGATGCGCCCCGTGGCCACTCGGGCAAACTTCCATGCGTAAGTGTCATCACGAACCACTCATGTAGCAAGGAGTCCCCCGCCTCCTGCGTGGAGCGCTTTCACCCACGGGCTCACGCCCCGTGGTCCTCCGCGCGGCCTTGATAGACTCTGCCTCGTAAGCGACTCTTAGACTGAGGTCAAATTTGTTTTTTATCTGTAATGAAGGGAACCGAAAAAGTAGTTGACCTATGATGAGGATTTCTCAATTGAAGAATCGCCTAAGGCCTAAAGATGAGCTCTCTAGACACACGACTTATGGCTTGACATAGCCCTAAGACAAAACCCGTCACTCTAGTCAGAACGGGTCACACGCGGAGGAATATCAGTCGGTTTATCAGAAGGATGAAGACCATATTTCTTCAATAATTTGTAAAAATCGGCTCTATACCGTCCGGCAATCTGAGAAGCCCGAGAGATATTTCCTTGCGTTGCACATAACACATCTTTGAGATAGTTACGCTCAAAGGCCTCTTTGGCTTCCGTCAAAGGCGGTAAGCTTCCAGATTGTGTGGGTTTTTGAGGTGAAAGAGGAAGACATTCTAACGTGATAGTCTCATGGAGTGACATGACCACCATTCGTTCAATCATATTTTCCAGTTCACGAACATTTCCAGGCCATGAATGAGTAATCAGACCTTGCATGGCTTCCGGAGAAAACCCCTTGACCACCTTTTGATGATGCTCCGCACTGCGTTTCAGAAAAAATTGTGCTAAAAATGGAATATCCTCTCGCCGTTCCCGTAAGGGGGGGAGATGAAGGGGAACCACATGAATGCGATAATAGAGATCTTCCCTAAATCGTCCCTCCCGGACCGCTAGCTCGAGATCGATATTCGTCGCGGCTAGAATCCTCACATCAATTTTGATGGGAACTTGTCCGCCTACAGGTAAGATTTCTCGATTTTGAATGGCGCGGAGAAGTTTGCCTTGAAGTGTCAGAGGCATTTCTCCAATTTCATCTAAAAAGAGTGTCCCTTTATCTGCGCTATGAATTAAACCACGCTTATTTTGATGCGCACCGGTAAAGGCTCCTTTAAGATGCCCAAATAGCTCACTTTCAAACAAGGTTTCTGGAATAGCCGCACAATTGACTGCCGTAAACTGTTTTGACGCTCGTGGGCTATTACAATGAATAACACGAGCAATAATTTCCTTTCCCGTTCCCGTTTCGCCTGAAATACAAATCGTCGTATCAGTCTTTGCCACACGAGCCACTTGTTGAAGCACCGCATGCATCTGCGGACTGCGGGCTACGACGTTGTCTAATCCATATAATTCATTCACGAGCAATTGAAGACGATGAATTTCTGCACTCAACCGCTTGGTGGTCAACGCCTTATCAATGCTTTCCTGTAATTCCTTATCATCGAAGGGTTTCGTTAAATAGCCATAGGCTCCCTTTTTCATCGCTTGCACCACATTGGGGATACACCCATGCGCTGTTAAAATTAAAACAGGCAGATTGTTCTGAGTGTGGCGCAATTCCTCCATAAGGTCTAGACCATCCACATCAGGCAATCGAAGATCAAGGATCGCAAAGTCATAGGGACCTTCCTGGACACAATTCAGCGCATCTTCACCCGTTTCACAGGCAGTCACCGCAAACCCCATGGAACGTAAACGCATTTTGAGTAATGTCAATAAACTCGGATCGTCATCAACAACAAGAATTCGCTCGTCAGACATTGTCGCTCCTCTCTGCTCTCAAGAAAGAAATTCCACCTTGGGAATGTGAAAAAATCCGCCAACAGCGTCCTTGCCAATTTGCCGTGCTCACGTGCTGAGCTTCGTACACCCAAAAGGCAGAAGCTTTGCTGAACAGATTTTTTTGATCATTCGATAGCTACGAACGTCGATTGCACCTCAGAAATTCACGGATTACGGGAGTTATACTATTTAACAGGCGCATATTTTTCTAGAACCAACATGGAGATAAAATCCAACATTTTTTCCCATTGTTACATTTTACCTGTTCACTTCTTACTTTCAGGTGTACGTTCGTTAGGATTAGACCCTGTATTCTCTATAGGTTTTTCAAGCTCTGGGCTAGGGGTCATCTTTTCTGATGGGCGCGTCGGGGGTACTTTTTCACGAATTTCCTGATCAATCCGCCGCAAGGCTTCTAATTGATTGATCAATTCTTCTACCTTTTTTTCACTGACTTTGAGTGCTTGCTGGACACCCTGATGAACAACTTGACCTTTTCTTGCCTGTTCAAGTTGTTTCGTTAAATTGGCCATTGCCTGCTTTTGTTTCTTGACCACTTCATTCTGAACAGCCAACTCTTGTTCCAGAATGTCTGCCGAGGAAACTTCTAACATTCTGGTCAGTTCATGTATTGACAATTCTTTGTCGACCACTTCACGCGTCAATCGCTTTATAAGCTCTTGCGATGTCAGACCTGCACTGTTCGGGGTATTCAGTACGTCTAAAAACCATAACCAAAACCGACTCTCTTTTGCTAATACGCTATTAGGCCGAGAGACCACGACTTTTCGGAAATGCAGAGCCGCCAATTCACGATTCTCATATAACGCCGAGAGACCACGGAGAAAGTGTGAACTCCGACAGACATCCTCCTCCTTACACAGACCCAATTGCTTCTCCTGATCTTCAGCAATGGCCTTGAAATACGCAACATCTTCTGGCTCTGGCTCCAAGACAAGAGCGAGATTACTAGGAGAAACCGTAAAATATTCGATGGGCTGCTTTGCATTCCAATTTGGCCCTGTGCAGGAAAGAGACAAGAGCACCCAAAGAATACACGGGATGGCTTGCCATGCTCTACATTGAGTAATCACCATAAACAGTGTGATCAATGAAAAGTTTTCGCAGATATTCGCGACGTAATGATAAAATGCAGCGCGGTGCCTTTCCCGAGCGTGCTTTCGGCCCAAATGGTGCCACCATGGTCTTCGATGACGCGCTTCGCCAACGCTAAACCAATGCCACTTCCTACATACGCTCGCCCTTCCGGGGTTTTCCCTTGATAAAACCGTTCAAAAATATGGGGCAAATCTTCTTGAAGAATACCCGGCCCTGTATCTTCAACGATAAAATGAATACCTGTATTGTCTGAATCAGGCTTAGATCGTATCGAAATCGTGGCGCCTTTTGGACTGAATTTAATTGCATTCGAGAGGAAATTTTCGAACACTTGTTCCATCCGCAGCCCATCCACTTCCTGAGTCTTGACCTTTCCTTGAACTAAATCGATATCCATATAAATATTTTTTCGATCAGCGAGAAATTTTACTTTCTCCGTAGATCGTAGTGCCACACGATTTAAATCAGTTGGGTTGAAATTATAGGCCACCATATCCGCTTCCATACGCGAGAGATCCAAGAGATTACCAATCAAATGATTTAATCGTTGACTGCTATCAGAGATAATGGACAGTGTTTCGCGTTGATCTTTATTCAATTCCCCTGGGATACCATCAAGCAGTAATTGTGAGCCTTCTCGGATAGAGGCAAGGGGTGTCCGTAATTCATGTGAAATATTTGCCAAAAATTCAGATTTCATTTCATCAAGATTTTTGAGTTTTTCTCCCATCCAATTGACCTGATCTACCAGGTCTCGCAATTCCTGAGGAACTGCTTGAGAAATCGTCCCTCCAAATTTGCCCTGCCCAATTCTACGGATTTGGGCTTTCACACGTCGCAATGGACGAAGGATACTATAACTGGCAATGCCAGCCAAGCCAAGACCTAAGACCAGCGCCATCAGCAGCAACTGTTGGGTAATTTCTTGCGCCTGAACCGAACGAAGATGGGAATCTCGAAGAATCGCCCCGACACTGGCTTCTTGAGACGTAATATAGCCATTAATAGCTTGCGCCATCGCATTGATAAGACCATCTCGTTCATGCTCATAATTAGCAATAGCTAATGGAGACCGATCTGCTTGTTCCACACCGACATTCAAAAAGAGAGTATGGAACTCTTCATGCCGGACCTTCACCTTTTGAAGAGCTTCTCGCGTCGCGTCAACTTGTTCTTGATCTTCCAACGCTTGTAAGGTTTTTCGAAAATTTTCGGCTTCCTGTAAAAACTCCTTCAGAAGAGTCGTGTCGCGCAAAACCAAATATTGCTTATCACTTTTTAATTGGGCATATAAACTGGTGATTAACTGTTTCGCGGTCTCAACCGCCGGAAAATGATGCGTCGCGAGTTCAGCGCCAAGTTCCGTAATCGCCCGAAACTGGCTTAGAATGTACACGTTGACCCCTATCACGAGGGCAAGAATTGTTAGATACCCAAGCGCTAATCGCCAAAAAATTGAGAGTCGAGAAAACATGGCTAGCAATCAATCATCATTGTGATACGATGCGCTCGAAGATTCATGATAATGTATTCCACCCACGGCAAGGTAAAAGACAGGCCCGATATGGCCAAAGCCATCTGATTGAATATGATATGAGCGGTGTCGTGAAAAGACTCCTCTTTCATCGTATACTGGGAAGAAGAGACGACACCGACTCACTATGGCCCACATAATGCGGGACACCTTGAGACCAAGCGTCTGTGAGAATAATTCTTGTCGTATTTGAAGCATGAAGCATTTCTGTAGCCTTTTGGACCACATCCTTAGGCGTCGCTCCTGAACGAACCACCATTAAAAAAATGTCTGCAAGTCCATTTAATACGTTTATATCTGCAAGAGGGAGAATTGGTGGGCCATCCAAAAGGATAAAACGGTATCGAGAGCGTACTGATCCAATCAGTATAGAAAGATATCGTAATTTTGCTAATGATACAGGATGCGTCTCTACGTCTCCTACTGACAAGCACTGCAAAGGTAAATCTGGATATTGCTGAACACACGACTCGAGTGAAGCTTGCCCGGCCAGATAATCTGCAACCCCTGGACAGGGACGTAAAGCCAAGACATTATGTAAGTTGGGACATGTAAAATCACAATCAATGACAAGGATTGGCTCATCAAGGTCCCGGGCTAAGGTATAGGCAAGATTTGCTATCGTTGAAGTTTTCCCTTCTCCTTTCATTGCACTCGAAACTAAGGCAACATTCCCCATGGAACGATCACCCAAAAGGTCCAACTGCGTGGCCGCAACACGAAATTGCTCGGCAACAATAGAGGAAGGCCGCCATTTTGATACTAAATTAAATTGTGGTGGACATGAAAGTTTTGCTGAAGATCCGCCAGGGGATACAGACGTTCCTTTTCCCATCCTTTGAACATCAATATAATCTCCGTGATCGGTGCTGTTCGTCTTTCCATTCACTTTCACAATTAATTCGCCTCTCATCGACAACATTGTCATAGGCTTTTCATAAGCCATCTGAAATCTTGGAATCGTGGCGAGGACAGGAAATTCTAGCAATAATTCCACATCGCGCGAACGCCGAAAAGTTGGGAATAAGAAATCCAATAGAAATGCTATCCCAAATCCCATTCCCACACCGCCTGCACCCCATCCAGAAACAATGAATACGGGAGCCCATCCTTCGGACGTCACTGGCAAATTGGCGGGATCAAAAATCCGGAATTCGCCTTGTCTTTGACGATTATCAAGATTTTCTGATATTCGAGCATTCATTCGCTTCTGATGAAGATGTTGGTACTGCTCTTTTACAAGGTCATATTGGCGCTCAAGCACTGACAATCTTTGCCCACGCACTGGAGTCCGTCGAATTTTCCCCTCAATATCAGCCATAAGAACAGACGTGTTCTTAAGTCTGGACTCCAATCTAACCCTCTGTTTATGTAATTCATCTCGCTCATTGTTGAGTTCAGTCAAATATTGATTTGAATTCGCATCTGTCGTTTCAGAGCCTAAACCCAAACGCTCGGACTGTTCTGCTTCAAGTTTCTCAATGTGACGTGTTAAGAAAATGATGCCAGCCTCGTCTCCAATGGACTCACGGGTCATACGTTCCAACGCTTTCTTGGCCTGCGACAATTGCAAGACAGATGGGTTATCTGAATCGCTATTGTTACGCTCCTGAAAGAGAGATCGATTAGCCCCATTGGTAGATAGTGACTTTCTCACCAGTGCCAACTGGGAACGCAGACCGTGGAGTACTTCTTGAATTCGTATTTTTTCGAACTGTAAGCGATCAAGGGTACGAAGATTCATTTCTAATTGATTCGGTAATTCTTGCAAGAACCGTCCAGTATATTCCGACAATTCCGACTCTTTCTCCTCTAATACTTTTTGAGCCATGACGAGTTCTTGGTCTAAAAAATTAGTGGCTCCTGCACGAAACCCCTCGCGCTGTTTCATATTTTCCTCCATGAATTGAGAGGCCAACTGAGCAGTCACCTTCATGGCCATCATCGGATCATGGTGGGCAAAAGAAATGGTCAAGGCTTCTAACTGTCCTCCCCGTCCCTCCGTAGCAATTGTGACATTTTCCCGGAGACGCTCAATCACCGGCTCATACCCATACCTTTTGACAATATCTCCTGACAAATAAAATTCATCAATGACTTTTTTAAGATTCGTACTACTTAAAACACGCTGGGTAATCGTCGAAGCACGTTCAGCTGAACTAACCCTGCCGACTAAAGACCCAGACCAACTATCATACTGCTCCACGACAATAACCGTATTCGATCGGTACACATCTTTTTTTACCCAGACCAGCCCTCCGCCAACGGCAAGACCCAAGAGCACACACGTAACAATGACCCATTTTCGCCTAACAATGAGGTCAAAAAAGTATGTGATAGAGTTATGGACACGCACGGATCTAGATGTTTCTCTCTGAGTCCCACTTATGGGGATAGTCGAATTGGACACGTACTTACAGGCTTCTTTCTGCCTGATTGGCTTACAGGACCTTAGGACTCGCAAAAGGTCCAGGCTGTTCCAATCATAACGTCAGTAATATAGAAGTGGAAAACTCTTTACCCAATTCGATTTTACGCCACATAGGAACGCACTAAAATGAGGCTTTTTGGCTTCTTGAATGTTGATATGCTTGAAGGGTAAATGGTGCCCCCGACACGGATCGAACGTGCGGCCCGCGGTTTAGGAAACCACTGCTCTATCCAACTGAGCTACGGGGGCATCCTTTAGTTTCAGGGAATGTTGAAAAAATCCGTCAGCGGCGTTCTCGCTCTCTTGCCGTGCTCACGTACTGAGAGTACGCTCCGCGCACCAAAAAGGCTGAGGCCTTGCTGGACGGACGTTTTTGAACATTCCCTTAGCTCTTGACGCCGATGGCGTCTCAGGCATGTATGGGCTCTGGAAGTGTGAATATTCAACAGGCCTTTTCAACATTCTCCAGATTGCATCACAGAAAAAGACATTGCAGCTGTTACACACAGATATTCGTCAGGCAGATACTTCCAAACACGTCATCAGTATTGACCATGCTATAACATGCAACTGTGTCCATTATACAAAAAACCCCTATGGGTTAATAGACTATAGTAATTCGAAGAATTAATTATAGTTTTTAATAATGGTGTCGATGGTTTCATCTGCACGAAATTCCCGTATTTTTTTGATGGCCGCAAAGTCTTGTTCGATGGGGTTCACATCCGGTGAATACGGCGGGAGAAAGAGCAGGGTGGCCCCGGCTTGCTCAATGAACTCTTTGGTTGCGGGGGAATGATGGAACGCCGCATTATCCATCACGACCACATGATTATTCGACAGCAGCGGGCAAAGGGCATGTTCCAACCAGTGATTACACGTCAGCGCGTCACACGTTCCTTCCCACAACTGAGTGGCCTGGAGGGTCCCCTCTATCTGAGCCGCGAACCAACAGGGCCGTGGGCGGGCATTCCCCGGACGCAACCCATGCACGTTCTGCCCTCGTGGCGCTCGCCCATATTGCCGAACAACTGCCGGGACAAAGCCGCTTTTATCCACATACACAAACGTTTTCTTCCGTCTGACAGAGCGTTCACGAAGCCGCAAGTATGTCTTCCGTTTCAGCGGATCGCGCTCTTGGTACCCCCAGATCTTTTTTTACGGGTAATCCCCCATTTTTTGCACGCATAGGAAATCGTGGAGGGGTGAACCTGAAAATCATTGGCTAACTCTTTCAGACGGGCATCGGGGCGCGTTTCAATGGCGTGGTGTAACGCTTCATGCTTGACGATTCGCCCGGTCTTGGGTCCCGGTTTGCCGGCTGCCCGCACCCCCCCCTGTCATCCGCATCCAGGTATGGATGGTTTGAACATGCACCTGAAAGAGCTGAGCGGCTTCGGTCTTCTTGCCACCTCCTGACACATAGGCTTCGACACGTTTGCGTAAATCATAGGAATAGCTCATCCCTACAATATACTACAGATATTTATTTATTCAAGTTACTATAGATCATGAAGTAGTCGACAAAAGAATAGTACATGCTTCGACCCCAAAGCAGACATCAAAGATGAACCACAGAAGTGGTCAGCAGAACTATTTCATGTACGAAGGATGAAGGATGACAAGCTATACGGCTTATCTACGCCTCTGTTCTTTGACTCGTTTTGTTCTTTCTTAGCTCGTACCTTTCGCTGATGCCAGAAGGTCTCGGGCTTCCAGAACTTTTTTGACGACCATTTCCACATTCTCTTCATCCACAAACGGCGACAGAATAAATGATTTCAAAGCCACAATAGGTTCTCCATAGTCCGTTTTTCGATAACAATCGGTTAAAGACAGCATCACTCCACGTCCAGCCATGCCTTCTTGATGGACGAAGTCATAAATTTTTCTGTTGTATTCATTGTGTTGCAACAACACGTCTCGATAGGCCGGATCATGCATTTCTTTCTCTTTAATGTTGAAGGTATCGACTCCATCAGGGTATGCCCGAAAGAGTGTCACGGACCCAAAATTATCCCGATTAAGCACCGTGGTGCAGGCATGACTTTCTAAGTGCTCTGCCAAGAGCTGAGCCATTTCAACAATATGCCCAATAATGACGCGTAAGCCTTTCTTACCAAAGAGCTTTAAATTGGCGAGTGCGGCCAACGTTCCCGACCCCGACCGAGACGTTTCCAACGTATACATTCCTGGTCGATGTTCTCCAAATTGATAGAGATACGGCATTTGCTCTTGTGGACGTCGGAGACGTGTGAGATCGGCTTCTTCTTTCACCAGCAGTAAACTGGAAATGTAGGGTGTGAAGCCCGGTTTGTGGAAATCGATGCCAATAGAATCGGCGAAAGCAAGATCGTGTATATGATGACAAGCGCCCGCTAATGCGCGTAGCGTGCGCGGACGAAAACCCAACAGATTGTCTTCAAACGAATAATCGTTGAACACTGACCAAGCCCATCCAATAACCGCATCAGCATGAATATGCGGCACGTACGATAACTGAAATTCTTGGACGAGATCGTCTCGTAGCGTCGTTATTGCTCGAATATCATCGAGGCCGAATGCATCGGTTGTCCCGAGAGTGGCAATGATTCCACCAATTTTTCGGCCAGACTTCAGAGCGTGAGTCGCTTGCGTTCGAAGGATGTCCATATCCATAGCATTGTGCCCTGTGGTTGGAATCGTGATGAGATTTTTGGCCCCTAATCCCAACCACCCCGCAATGTTATAGCGACAATAATGACTACCGTCACTGGCAAATACGACCGCATCTTCACGAATCCCATGCTCCAGGGAACCAGGCAGAGCTTTCTCCAGACCGATTTTCATACCATAGAGCGTGGTGCCGGTTCCTCCAAATGTAAACACGCCACCGGCGCGTTCCGGATCATAGCCCAAGAGGGTAGCCAACATGGTCACCACTTCCACTTCAGCCAAGGCCACTCGATGGCTATATTCATCCCACGCCAAATTGGGGTTATAGAGTGAAGCAAGCAACACTCCAATAAGAGAAGAAATAGTCACCGGCGGTACAACATTTTGTTGCGTGCGAGGATGCCCCCAGAGGGTTAAGCCTTCACAATATTCAACTAGCTCTTGCGTCACCTCCTCAACGCTCTTGCCTTCTTCAGCTAATCGACTCTGCCTGGCCGCTCCATAATCCAGCGGATTGCGTTCGCCCAAAATTGGCCGTTCACTTTTCAGCGCATCAACGGCATCAATCGCCCGCATGAGGCTATGAACAAAATAGGAATCATGCACACGATCAGAAACCGGTTTCGGAAATGCGTCTCGAATTGTTTCTAGAAGTTTTCGATATGGAGCTACCATAAGGTCATCCTCCCTTCACAAGATGGAAATGTTGCAAAAAGCCTCCAGCGACATTCTCGCCTTTTTGAACATTCTCTTGGCTACTGACGTCGATCGCACTTCGAGCATGTACGAGCGATGCAAGTCATACTATTCATCAGCTCCACGATGAGAAGATCCATACGTTCATTTTCATGCAACTCACATCTACTTCCAGCGCTTGACTCTCCAACTTCATCCAGCGCACCATATTTCCGTTTCTTCACTCTATTTTACCGCACCCATGACCTTAAAGGGATGTCATGCCCAAGACCCTCCGCCCAGACCTATTTACCGTCAATCCCAACCCCGACCTTTCATTTCTTGATGTCGGCTTGGGTCAGAACAAAGTGATCATTGCCGATCACTTCTATCTCTACCCCAACGACATCCTCCAAACAGCATTGGAACTGCCTTTTACGGATCGGTTCGAAATTGTGGGGAATTTCCCAGGTGTGCGGGCAAGTCTCAACGTCAGTACCCAACCCATGATCGACCATTTAAGTCACATATGGGGATGTTCACTCTCACCGTTTTTTTCACCTCAACCAGTCGTGTTTCAAGGAATCAAGATGCAGGATTTCCGGTTAAACGTAGGACAACGTCAACCGCATATCGATCAAGATGTGACGGCTATGGTGTATCTCAACCCTGACGGGTTTTGTAAGGGTGGGACTGGACTCTATCGCCATCGGCCAACGGAACTCGAACGAGTGCCAATCATGCCGGATTCCACGATCCGAGAGTTAGCCGATCAACTAGAATTAAGTGATGAATTTCTGGCAAGCCCGGAAGGATATGAAAACTTTCAAAACAGTATGATTTTCAACCCATTGTTTGCCTGTCGGGACAATCGGTATATCAATGACGGGAACACCTATTGGGAATTGCTGCAACTCATCGAAATGCGCCCCAATCGACTCATGATGTTTGACGGCAGGTGTTTTCATTCCCAATACATCCAACCAGGCGATTACGATCATGCGTTTCGAGTCAACCAAATTTTATACCTTCGGCAAGACACCTAACCTTCATCTCTTTCCATAGAGATTTCCACATCCATCACGCCTACCCTCACGCCTCACACTCCGTGCCATGAAGGTATGTTGTTTCCTGATACCTTCCAACGACCAAAAGAAACAGACAGGCCACAAGAAACATCACCCCCGCAAAGAACCAATAATATTCAGGGCCAGTCAGGGACACCGAGCCGTCAGGGTTTTGAATCCAATAATTCACAAGCGCCGTGAATCCATTGCCCAATGACACAGAGAGCAAAAACAGTCCCATGATCAGTGACTTCAGCTTGAGGGGGGCTTGGGTATAGGAAAACTCCAGACAGGTAATAGACACCATGACTTCGGCCGCAGTGATTACGACAAACGCGAACAATTGCCAGGCAATCGGTGGCGTCTGCCCTTGGGCAATGAGTTGCTCAATATATGCCGATATCAGAAATGCTACGACCGTCACAAAAAACCCCATCGACATTTTCCG
>QIMB01000420.1 GCA_003233615.1 Nitrospirota bacterium | reverse complement strand
TTCATTTTCTCTACATAACATTCAACGCTACTTTCTCACAGGCCTCTTTATCATTGTGCCAGCCTGGGGAACAGTGCTGATTCTCTATACGCTTTTTGAAGCTCTAGAGCACATGACTGTGGATATCGTCTGGGCACTATATGGCGTCACAATCCCTGGCTCGGGGATCACATTTTTTTGCTTGTTAGTTCTTTGGGTTGGTATGGGGACGAACTATCTTCTTGGTCAACGGATTCATCAAAAATTTGAGTCGTCCCTTGAACAAATTCCCTTTGTGCGAAGTATATATCATACGCTGAAGAGCATGGCTGATGTCCTCAAGTTTCGTGAACGGTTTGGACAGAGCAAGGTGGTGGCATTCCCATTTCCTCGTGATGGACTGTGGGCGCTTGGGTTTGACATGGGCCTTCCCCCATCAAGATTACAAGTTTCTCCTAATGGTCCTTTAGTCATGATCTTTGTCCCAACTGCTATTCATCCCTTTACCGGATATCTGGCATTCGTTCCTGAAGATCACGTGAATCGCATTCAATTGCGCCCCGAAGAAGCGATGAAAATGGAATTTTCAGCCGGCTTGTACCGTCCGCCTTCAGGGTGGCTTACACTGGCTAGACTGCCTCGTACACCCTAGAATTTACACAACATCATGAGCAATCACGGGAATGTGCAGATTAGGCGTGCGACTACGTCAGATGTAGAAATAATCAGTGCATTTAATGCTGCGCTAGCCAGAGAAACAGAATCTCGAATTCTTGACGGCCATCTTTTGAAGGCAGGAGTGGAATCTGTACTACACGATCCTCATAAAGGTTGGTATGCGGTCGCTGTGGAACAGTCTGATGCGGCTCTGTCAAAAATTGTTGGGCAGATCCTTGTGACCTTTGAGTGGAGCGATTGGCGGAATGGCTATTTTTGGTGGCTGCAAAGTCTCTATGTTGATCAGCGCTATCGTCAGCAAGGTGTATTTCGTCAACTCTATGATTATGTGTGTGAGCAAGCCCAGACGAATCCTGAGAAAGTATGTGGATTTCGCTTATATGTCGAACGGGAAAATCACTCAGCCCATCAGGCCTATTCTCATATCGGATTTCAAGAAACCGCGTATCAAATGCATGAAATTGATTTTTCTGAGAAGCATCGCTCTTCTCCCACTTCAGCGTGATGAATAATTGAGAAGATCGTTGGACGAAACATCTCACGAGCACAATTTATAATATGCATGTGAAATTTTATAGTTCTACGCCACAAGCTCGGCTCTTGATTGTCTTAATTGTTATCAGTTTGTGGGGATTGTTAGCGAGTCTGGTTGAGGCTTCGCAAAATATAGAAGCCCGTCCGCATGCTCGCGATATTGGTCTGAAGATTGGACAATATGAATCGGGCGCTTGGAATGCCATCACCGATGTTCCAGGGGTGAAAGTGGGTCATGTCACAATTCATCAAGGCGCAGGAGTCTTATCCCCCGGACATGGACCAGTTCGGACTGGAGTGACCGTCATTATTCCCCGAGATGATGTGTGGCATCATAAAGTTCCGGCAGGTGCCTTTGTCCTAAATGGTACGGGTGAAATGACCGGGTTGGCATGGATCGCTGAATCTGGTTTTTTAGAATATCCCATTGCATTGACCAATACGTTGAATGTGCCTCGAGTCGCCGACGGAGTCATGAGTTGGATGATTCAGCAGAATCCGGACATTGGCATTCGCGATGACACGCTCACACCTGTGGTCGCAGAATGTGATGATAGCCGATTAAATGATAGTCAAGGTCGGCATGTGTCACCTGAGGATGTTGTTCACGCCTTGGAACATGCGGTCAACGGGCCTGTTCAAGAAGGGTCGGTAGGCGCGGGCACGGGAATGGTGTCCTATCAATTCAAAGGCGGGATCGGCACGGCTTCACGCGTTCTTCCGCCTGAACAAGGATCCTATCGAGTCGGGGTATTGGTCAATGCCAATCATGGCCGTCGACATGAATTGACGATGGCAGGAGTCCCCGTGGGTCGATTATATACGAACGAAGAAAAGACAAGTGCCAAAGAAGACATCACGACAAATCCTTCGATCCAATCACAACATTTTCGCTCTCAAAAACGGCAAGATAGCGGTTCTATTATTATTATCGTAGCAACTGATGCGCCGCTAGATGCACGGCAACTTTCCCGGCTGTCCAGGCGGGCGACCATTGGTTTGGCCAGGACAGGATCGATTTCACATCATGGTAGTGGCGATTTTGTGCTGGCATTTTCCACGGGGAACAGTATTCCACATTATCCAAACGATCCAACCTTTGTCATGACGCATCTTGCGGACACGCACCTCAATCCACTCTTTCAGGCTACTGTAGAGGCAACTGAGGAGGCAATTGTGAACGCGCTATTACAAGCCACGACAGTCACAGGACGAGATGGTCGACGATTTGAGGCAATAGCTATCGAAAAACTCCGTTCCATTTTGGCAAGGTATCCATCACCGAATAGTGAGGAGTGAAAAGGAAAAAAAGGTGAGAAGCATGAGAGAAGAAAACCCTGTATTACATTCTTGTCTTTTCCCCTGTATTTCCTCTCCTTCCTCCTTACTTTGTACTGGTTCAGATGACACAGTTGAACAGGTACTCTTAAAAACGAAATTGAATACATCTTGATGCAATGCCATGTGGCGGTTTCCCAAGAATCGAATCCCCAGCAGGCGGCTCAAGTCGTTTCTCGATCAGTTCATGACGCATTTAGCGGAGTTGGTTGTGATTTTGCCTGTGTCTTTTTCTCTCCTCATTTTTCAGATGACGTGCCATCATTGGTTGAAATTATTCATCAGAAACTTGGCCCAAAAATATTAGTTGGCTCTATGGGTGCTGGTGTTATTGGTGGAACACAAGAAATTGAAGAGCATCCCGGTCTTGTGCTTTGGGGTATCAGTAATCCTAGCATGGAGGTCACTCCATTTCATTTGACTTCGAAAAAAAATGGAGAGGCCATTTCATTAGAAGGTTGGCCAGACAAGCTCAAAGGGCATAAGACTTCTCAAGCTGTTCTACTCTTTGCCGATCCATTTTCAACGCCGATAGACGAATTATTTACCCTCTTAGATCGTCATGTGCCTGGTTCGTTGGCCATTGGAGGAATAGCCAGTGGAGGGATGAATGAAGGCGAATCTCGGTTAATTTTAAACGATAATATTATTGCATCGGGAGTTGTGGGCGTGGCAATCCAGGGAAGCGTGGAACTTCGAACAGTCGTATCGCAAGGTTGTCAACCAATTGGTGAGCGCTATGTGGTAACGAAGGTGGATCGGAATATCATTCAGGAACTTGGAGGGATTCCTCCTTTAGAACGATTGGATGCAACATTGATGGCCTTGGGTGAATCCGAACGCCAGCAGGCGGCGAATGGGTTGCAAGTTGGGATTGTGATGGACGAGCATCGTCCGGAGTTTGGTCAAGGGGATTTTTTGATTCGTGGATTGTTAGGCGCAAATCGGCAGTCCGGATATTTGGCGATCGGCGACAGTGTGCAGGAAGGCCAAACTATTCAATTTCATATTCGTGACGCGCAGGCAGCTGGCGTGGATTTGCACGACGTGCTCTCCAAGGAATGCCTGGCATTTCCAAGCAATAGGCCAAAAGGGGCGTTACTCTTTAGCTGTAACGGTCGCGGGCAGCAATTTTTTCAGACGCCGCATCATGATATTGCGGCCGTTCATCAACATTTGAGCAACATTCCTATTGCCGGGTTTTTTGCGGGTGGAGAAATTGGGCCAGTAGGAGGAAAGAATTATTTGCATGGCTATACCGCTAGTATGCTCCTGTTTTATGATACTCCTTCCATAAAACCGCCATTAAACTAAACCCCGAAACATATCACGAGATATCCTAACCATAGGAGAGTCCATTTATGAAAACAATAACTGTGCAATCATCCAAAATGTTCTTATCCTCGAAGATCCAAAACTGCATTCTCTTGGCATTGATTGGAATGTTCCTACTGCCTTTTACCGGTCATGCTGCCGAAGATGCGATGGTGAAGACATCTTCAGGCTTGCAGTATGTGGATCTTGTTGTAGGTCAGGGTCGTGAGGCGCATGCGGGAGAAATGGTTACGGTGCATTATACTGGGACTCTTGTTGATGGAACCAAGTTTGATAGTTCCAAAGATCGAAACGCACCCTTCTCATTCCCGCTCGGAGCGGGGCGAGTGATCAAAGGCTGGGATGAAGGTGTCGAAGGCATGAAAATTGGGGGCACCCGCAAACTGGTGATTCCCCCACAATTAGGGTATGGGGCTAGAGGGGCGGGGGCGACAATTCCTCCGAATGCCACGTTAATTTTTATTGTTGAACTTCTCGATATTCGCTAATGAACGAAACACCTCTCACTCAGATTCATCGGGCGCATAATGCCAAGTTAGTGGATTTTGCCGGATGGATGATGCCTATCCACTATACGGGTGTCTTGGATGAATATCATGCTGTTCGTCACGGGGCTGGTCTGTTCGATGTCAGCCACATGGGGCGGATTAAAGTCACCGGTTCACAGGCTGAAGAATTGTTGCAATGGGTCAGTACCAACGATGTGGCACGGCTTGCTGTAGGGCAGGCTCAATACAGCATGGTGTGCCAAGAATCGGGTGGCATTTTAGATGACATTTTTATTTATAAAATTGGGCCACAAGATTTCCTGGTCTGCGTGAATGCGTCTAATCGAGAAAAGATTGTCAGATGGTTTTTTGAGAATCAGGCGAAGAACTTTCCAAAAGCTATGCTTCACGATCGATCGGATGAATTGGCACAGATTGCGATACAAGGTCCGGCATCGAAGGCAATTCTTCAGAAATTGATAGGTGCCCCAGCAGACAATTTAAAGCCTCGGCAATGTGCGACGATTGATAGCATGGGATTTTCTAGTTTGCTCAGTCGGACAGGCTACACGGGGGAGGTAGGCTATGAATGGTATCTTCCCGCAGGAGAAGCCCAACAGGCCTGGGAACAATTGCTTAAAGCTGGTACACATGATCAGGTCAAACCTGTGGGATTAGGTGCAAGAGACCTCCTCCGACTGGACGTTGGCTACTTACTCTATGGCAACGATATGGATGAGCAGACCACACCGCTAGAAGCTGGAGCGGAATGGGTCGTGGCCTGGAATAAAGGCTTGTTTCAGGGCCAAGCGGCCCTTCTGAAACAGAAGGAGCAAGGAATCACTCGAAGGCTTGTCGGGTTTAAAATGATGGAACGAGGAATTCCTCGGCATCATATGGACATTCTAAAAGACGGCAAGACAGTTGGAACTGTGACCAGCGGGAACTTTTCTCCCATATTACAACAAGGTATTGGTTTAGGGTCACTTCCCCCAGCATTACGTGATGAGGGGACCTTGATCGAAATTAACATTCGTGGGAAACATGTGCCAGCGAGAGTCGTCAACCCACCATTTTATAAACGTCAAAAATCATAGGCCCAGACGTTACATATTAGCAAGCCGATGAACGAAGAAAAACTCTTATCCACAAAGCATATTTATTCAGGGAAAATTTTGAAATTCGATCTGGATACGGTTGCCTTGCCAAATGGGCGAACAACCGAATTAGAAATTCTTCGACATCCTGGCGCTTCTGCTGTTGTGCCTCTCAAAGATGATGGGACGGTGATCCTTATCAGGCAACTTCGGCATGCGGTGGGCGGATTCATCTATGAAATTCCTGCCGGGAAATTAGATCCACAAGAAGATCCACGAGATTGTGCAGCACGAGAATTAGAAGAAGAGGTTGGCTATCGCGCTGGTCATTTGGAGTTGCTCACCAGCATTTGGACGGCCCCTGGATTTACGGATGAGGTCATTCATATTTTTCAAGGGACGAATCTGGAAGTCGGGAAGCAGAATTTAGATCAGGACGAAGTCTTGGAAATTGTGGAATGGCCAATCGAAAAAGCGATCTCCAAAATTCAAGATGGGACCATTCGAGACGCCAAAACGATCATTGGGTTGCAGATGGTTTTCTGGCAGAAAAAATTTACTGATGATCAGTAGCAATTGCTCAGATGACCTCTTCGCAAAGCATGGTGTTTTGGCTATCGACCACATTTTGTAATGGTTGAGCGAATTCATCTCGATACCGACTTGTAATCTCAACATGCCCTAAATGAGGGACAGTTCGCTGATGCCGACTTTCACAGTGAAAGCGAGCTTCCAACCCTAACCGTTTGAGGAGATAGTGAGCCAATTCAATTCTGGATACTGGTTGCGTTGCTGCAATATGGCGAATGCCCGTTGTTCTGCTTCTTGCTAGCGCCATTACTCTCCTCGCTAAATCTTCTGCCCACACAACAGAGCGAAGCTCGTCATCCACAATTGTAATAGGAAGCTTGCGTTGGGTGCGGTAGCGAAGCCAATCCAGATGACCAGTACGACCATTCGGGGATGGGCCAATAGCCAATCCGGTTCGAATTACTAACGAACCTGCTCTTTCACACACCAAGCGCTCCGCTTCCACACGAGTTTTTCCATAGACACTAATAGGACAAGGTGGGGAACATTCATCGTATGTTCCATCTCCACCAAAGACATGATCCGATGAAGCATACACCATCCGTAGTGTTGGAGACATGGTCTTCAACACCCGGTTGAGATGGCCCACATTGACCTCATAAGCCCACTTCGGATCGGCCTCGCATTTCGGGACATCACAGACCGCATGGCAATACAGAAGGACCTGGGGTTCGTATTGAGAAAAAACATTTTTGATCCATTGAGGATTTTCTAAGTGAAGTGATGCCCATTCTTGAACTGCGGTAGAGTTGTTGCCAGGTGAACTGAAGGGCACAACTGTATTACGAAATAGTCTAGCAAGACTAAATCCCAAAATAGACGTCGCCCCAAAAAGAAGAATAGGATGACGCATAAGAGAAACAGGTGTACCTTGAGTGATCATACGGTTAAACATACTGCCGTCTAGCTAGTTGAAACTACATATAAATAAGACAATATGGTGGATTATAAACGAATGCATAGAGCTCGCCTAGTAAACCCGTTTCTTCAATCAATGTCTGAGCTGTGGAATGGGAAGAGGCCTCATTCTTTCCGTTCAACAGCATTGTGTTCCACAAACGAAGGTTTCTACCTAAACGATACATGTTATTGAAAGCAGAAAAAGGCTGAGGCAAAAATGATTGTCGTAACGAACCCTGGGAAATTATCCATTCAATTGTCTAGGCAACTAGGCGGAGTCTATAATTGCCTTTGTCCTGGTGCTTGTGGGTTCGTAGCCTTTTCACATGTATTAGTTTTGGGTATGAAGCAAAGGAGGATGAAAAATGGATTTAGCAGATAACACCTGTGTCCCATGTCGGGGAGGGGTTCCCTCATTAGAATCTGAGAAAATTCAAGAGTTATTACGTCAGTTAGAAACAGGATGGACCTTGAATAGCCAAGGGCACATCGAGCGGATGTATGAATTTTCGAATTTTGCTGATGCCTTAGCTTTCTTGAACCGGATCGGAAATGTGGCAGAAATTGAAGGGCATCATCCCGATCTGTATTTAGCCTGGGGAAAGTGCAAGGTTGAAATTTGGACACATAAAATTCAAGGGCTTACCGAGAGTGATTTTTTCTTAGCGGCCAAGGCCGACCGAGCCTTCGCCCTTCCTCCCCTGAATCCTTCATAACTCATGGCAACCAGCCCCCCCACTCTTATTCAACCAGTCTCTTCTGGAGCGAAACAGATTGATCTTGCTGCGTCGACAGTCTCGACGGATTTCCGTTCCTTCGGGACGAAAGTTGCGCTGATCACCATGCCGTTTTCGTATTCGAAGTTTCCGTCTATTCAATTGGGCACCCTGTCGGCGCTCTTAAAATCTCAGGGCATCGGCACCAAAACATACCATTTCAATTTGCAATTTGCCCATAAGATTGGTGTGCCCCTGTACGAGATTTTGTGCGAGAAGCGCGGGCTCTTTGGTGAATGGCTGTTTTCGGCGCTTCTCTTCCGAGACAATCCAAAACATGCTCAATACCCTCAGATATTCAAGCCCGTTTTTGAAGAGACGGCTAGGGAAGCCGGTTGTTCGATTAGTCATTTGGAAGAGATCGCCCGAACAATTGCCCCACAGTTTTTAACGTGGGCTCTGACCTCAGTAGACTGGGATCAATATGATGTAGTGGGTTTTACGTCGACTTTTGATCAAAATGTCGCAAGCCTCTCTTTGGCAAAATTGATCAAAGATGTCTACCCACTTGTTCGTATTGTTTTTGGTGGAGCCAATTTTGATGGGGAAATGGGGCTCGAACAGTTTCGGGCGTTTCCTTGGATTGACTATGTCGTGAGTGGAGAAGGCGAACATTCTTTTCCGCCATTGGTGCAACGCATATTGCTCAAGCAAGAACACGATATTCCTGCCGGGATTGCATACCGAAGAAATGATGAGATTTGCTTCACCCCCAATGAGCAGTTGGTCACGAAATTTGATCAGGCTCCGCCACCAGATTATGACGATTATTTTACCGATCTTGATGCGCTTGACCGTCAAGGATCGACAGGTCTGAATCGAATTTTGCTGTATGAAGGTTCTCGAGGGTGTTGGTGGGGTGAGAAACATCATTGCACGTTTTGCGGGCTGAATGCCCAGGCGATGGATTTTCGGGCGAAGTCTCCAACACAGGTCGCTGCCGAGATGGACTATCTCTCAAGTCGATACGACACCAGTCGTTTCCGATTAGTGGATAATATTATCGATATGAAATATGTGGATGGCTTGTTTGGCGAATTGGCCCAACGGCATGTGGACCTCGATGTCTTTATGGAAACCAAGAGCAATCTGAGCAAGCGACAAATTCAAACGTTAGCGCAGGGTGGCGTCAAGTGCATGCAGCCGGGAATTGAAAGCCTCAGCGCAGCCCAACTCAAGGAAATGGATAAAGGGGTCAGTCCTTTACAAAATATTCAATGTTTGAAGTGGAGTCGGTATTACAACATCGATCTTTCTTGGAATATATTGTTGGGTTTTCCAGGAGAAACCAATGCGGATTACGAACGGCAAATGGAGATTATTCCTTCGCTGCTGCATCTTCAACCACCTGAATCGACCTCAAAATTATGGCTGGAACGATTCAGCCCGTATTTTAAGTGGCCGGAGCGATATGGAATTCGTCTGACGGGTCCTGGCTTGGCTTATGGGTATGTGTACGATGAACGGACGGTCGACTTGAATAAAATTGCGTATGACTTTGAGTATGACATTGATTGGCAGGTGGACGCTCATGTCTATGACGATTTTGTCCGGCTCGTGCAGGAATGGAAAAAACGGTATCATTCCCCCAATCAGCCGTTCCTCTTTTTTTCCAAGGCCCTCAGCTATCTCACAATATATGATGGACGCGGACCAAACCCAACGAGTGAACGGTTTGATCAGCCCTATGCCTTCATTTTGGAATATTGTAACGACCAACCCAGGTCTTTTGCACAAATTCGAAAAGGCCTACAAGATCAACCGTCTACCGGATCAGATCAAGAGATACAACCGCTCGCCGACCTTTTAACGAGCCTTCAGAAAAAACGCCTCCTCTACGAGGAAGGGGGACGGTATTTCATGCTTGCCCTTCCCGTGAATCCACACCGCTAACCGCACACATGGCATATACGGAATGCTGAAAAAAGCCGTCATCGGCGTACTCGCTTTTTTGTCGTGCTCACGTACTCGCCAAGATGGCTGCAGTCTTGCTAGACGGACCCTTCGGAAAGACTCAGCATGCTTTTTGGGCCATTCCCTTGGTTGCTGACGTCGATCGAACTTCAGGCATTTACGGGATAAGTGTTTGTATTCAACAGTCCCAATGCGTGGTAGCTAAATATTCGCACGTGCTCCCCCTAGCGAGACATGGGATGTTTTCTGACAATGTTCCCATAAAAACTGAGAATTTTCATCAGCATCGATTGACAATTTTGGGGGTGATGGGTAGCCTATTAAGATGTGCAAGGATTTACCGAAAAGTCTTAGAATATACTCTACGTACACAGAACCTCACCGAGTTCTTCTGACTATCCATTTTTCTTGATTATCATGAATATTCTTCACACTTTTTGCATCTCAAGCATCGTCATTATCTTAAGTACGTTTACTCCAATGATAGGATGGGGCCAAGTCTCTGTTTCGTCTCAAGGAGCTATCTCGGAATTTCTTACCTTTAATTATTTCATGGCTATACAAGAGGGGGGCAAGAATACCTCATCCGAAAGTACACGCCTCTTTTCTGGCTTTGATTCGGCTCATCACGCGAACACTTTCCCCAAATCTCTCAACACCCAATCATCCAGCTCAGTGCATCAACTACGACAAATTGAGCAACCACCACGTTCGTACCCTATCGTTATTGATGAAGAGGTCCCGTCGTATATCATTCATGAGCCAGTCTTGCGCCATCGGGACGAAGTTCATCAGGAAGTGGCGATGCCTGAATCTGATAAGCGACACAGTACCGATCAACAATCCATTGATTCCCAAGGCAACATCACCTCTAATCCTGTTGGGCAACCACTTGGCGCTTTCTCCCTTGATGATCATTTGTCCTCATATTCTCGTTTTGACTGGCCGCTCATCGAGCAAGCGCATCATGGTCTCATTGCAAAAAACTCTTGGGACACTGTTCGACTCGTACCATTTAAGACGACATTCACTGACTTTTCAAAACCGCATACATATCTTGCTCGTTTTGCCGATGTTTTGAACTCTCAGTGGACACCAACGGATCCGAGTCACTCCTCTGGATATGGAACAATTCCTCTTATCATCAATGACGCGGTGGCTAAAAATCTGCGGTATTTTCAGGAGGGCATTCCTGATCGCTTTCAATCGTATTTAGATAGATTCCATCACTATCAGGAAGTGGTTGAGCCCATTTTCCGTGAATTTGGCCTTCCTACTGAACTCATGTATCTCTCACTTGTCGAAAGCGGCTTCAATCCTCGAGCCTACTCCCGAGCCCGTGCGTCGGGACCGTGGCAATTCATGAAAGCCACAGGTCGGATGTATAAACTGGATGTTGACTGGTATGTAGATGAACGGCGGGATCCAATAAAATCTACTGTGGCAGCAGCTCATCATCTACGAGACCTTTATGACCGATTTGGCTCATGGCCTCTTGCTCTTGCCGCGTATAATGCAGGGAGCGGGAAAGTTTCACGGGCTATTCGAAAGACCGGCTCTCGAGATTTTTGGAAGATTCGACAGACGTGGTACATCAAACGAGAAACCAAGGACTATGTTCCACGCTTTATTGCTGCGACACTCATTGCCACAAACCCAACGGCATATGGGTTTCTTCCGCCGGAAGGTGCTCGGCATGAATTTGAAGAAGTCTTGATTGCAAAGCGTGTACAACTTTCAGCCATAACACAACACACAGGTATTTCACTCGAGGAACTGAAGCGATTGAATCCGGAGCTCAGACGTAATATTGTTCCCCAGTCCAAAGATCCTGGGTATTATCTCAAGGTGCCAGTAGGGATGTCCTCATTAGTAGCCGCTCGCCATGCGACATTACCGATCTGGACTCAACCACCTCCACCTCCCACTCAATGGTATCGCATCCGAAGGGGAGACAGCTTGTCCGTCGTCGCTCGACGCTTTGGGATGAAAGTACGCCAACTGAAGGACATGAATAACCTATCAAGTAATCTCATTCGTGTCGGTAGAAAGTTACGCGTGCGCACAGGGGGTGACGATGAAATTGATCGCACTGCCACCTGGTACCGAGTGCGATATGGAGATTCGTTAGGTAGAATTGCGAGTAGGTTCAGAACGTCAGTCGGGAAACTTAAAAGACTCAATAGTCTTTCGACGCATTTGATCTATCCGGGCGACCGATTACGTGTGAAAGATACGCCACGGTCTAAAAAGTCTCTGGCTGGGGATTCTAAAATGTACCGTGTGCGGCGTGGAGATAGCTTGTGGACGATTGCTCAGCAGTTTAGCGTGAGCGTGCGGGATTTACGGATGTTAAACAACTTATCATCTAGCATCATTCGAGCTGGACATATGCTCATTGTCAGTCAATAAGTTTTATCAGCAATTACTTTACTCTTCTTCTTCCGGAGAGTGTTCACTGTCTGTGTTTTGATCTTCTTGATCTTCTACCGTTTTGTCGTCGACCTCACTGTCTGTCATAGTCATTGATTCTTCAGATTCCTGAGTTTCTTCTGGAGCCAAGACCTTCACGCGAAGATTGGCTTCTGTTGAAAAAGGAGAGAGGGGAAATGTCTGAATGAGTCGTGTATAGAATGTGACGGCTTCATCAGTTTTCCCCTCTGATTCCGCTAATTTGGCTAATTCAAAAAGCACTTGATCTTTATTAAGCGCATGGGGATTTTCCAAAACCGCGTCAAAAGCATTCACGGCCGCCTCTCGATTGCCATTCAGTAATTGAGCGAGCCCTAACCGTTGCTGCACCAACCCTATGAGAATGTGGTCTTGCGCATGTTCTTGAACGAATGAGGTATACGCATCGATGGCACTCTGATAATTTCCAGCCTCCATTAAACTATTACCATACAAGAATGAAGAGACTTTTGCGCTAGCTGTAGCAGGATATTGCTCAAGAATATCCTGAAACATTTTTGATGCTTTTTGGATATTCGCCTTGCCTTTCTCCACATCATCGAGAGGTCGGTCCAAATAGACGTGTTGCGCACGGCCTTGTCGTGTCCAGGCTTCTTCCCGCTGTTGCTGGGAGAGCCAATTGAATGTGACAAGTCCACCAATGAACACGATGACAACAAGAATGCCTCCCCACACTAATCCACGATGTTCCTCGACAAAAAACAAGAATTGCTCTTTGCTAGATAAGGCGACAACTGGTTCAACTCCAGCAGTTTTAGCGAAGTGATCTTTAATTTTATATCCCATCGTCCATATGTCCTCTCCCCAGATTAAAAAGATCTCTGCATTTCCTCACATATAATTTGTCACGCAGAAGTGATGCCTTATACCCACGTCTTGAGAGCATGTCAAACCGTATTCCACACTATTTTCGCGAAGTTGACAAGGTCTAACTGCCTGTTATAATGAGGAAATTATTATCATTTTTGGGTTTTAGGCGGATAGCTCAGTTGGCAGAGCACTGCCTTTACACGGCAGATGTCGCAGGTTCGATCCCTGTTCCGCCTACCACAAATAATATTTGGCATATGGTCGGCATAATCTGATATATTGACCAGCCCACACCACAATCAATTTCCCCTGTGGAAAAGCCCGGTGTGCCGTTTATCCAAAACCAGATTATTACGGGGCCGTCGTTCAGCCAGGTTAGGACGCCAGATTGTCAATCTGGAAGTCGCGGGTTCAAATCCCGTCGGCCCCGCCACCTCATCTCTCTTTAGATTTGTTCTGTGTGGTTTCACAATCCCCCGTGTTGCTTCAGAATCGCCAAATGGAGGTCTAAAAACACGTTATGCCTTTTGCCAATCCTGCTGAGCTTTTTGGATCCCTCGGATTATTGTCCATTGTCATTTTGATGATTCTTTCCATCTTTTCAGTGGCATCTTGGGGAATCATCATAAATAAAGTCCGACAATTTCGGCAAATCAATCAGGAAGAAGCGCGTTTTTTGCAAATTTATGAGGTGAACCCGGTTGACCAAAAATCTTTAATCAATCAGGCCAAAAACTATATGTTGAGCCCAAGCTCAGCCGTGTATCTTGGCATTACTGATAGGTTACCGATTGCGTCTGATTTGTTTGCGGCTCAACCTGAAATAGAGTCGCAAGAATCCACTCGACCACCCAATCGCCAATATTTGGAAAAAGTGGCGCAGTACATCATCCAAAATCAAATTAACCGACAAGAAGCATACTTACCATTTTTGGCAACGACAGGAAATTTAACACCATTTATCGGCCTTTTGGGCACGGTATTAGGAATTATTAACGCTTTTGGAGAAATTGGCACTCAAGGATCTGCGAGCATTGCAGCAGTTGCCCCAGGTGTTTCCGAAGCGCTCATCGCAACAGCAGCGGGGCTCTTTGCCGCCATCCCGGCCGTTATGGCCTATAATTATTTTCTTTCCCGAATACGGAAAATGTCGTTTCGTGTCGAAGCTTTTACGATTGAGTTCCTCAATACTCTTGAGGAAAGCGAAGTCGCACATGAAGTGGAAGTGGCTAGATGACCTCTGATTCTCGTCCTCGACAATTTCTTTCCGAAATCAATGTTATTCCTCTTGTGGATGTGGTGCTTGTATTACTTGTGATTTTCATGGTCACGGCTCCAATGTTGCACCGCGGATTGGATGTCAATTTACCTACGTCGGCTTCCAATAACATTAAAGCTGACGAGCGGTTGATCGTCACCATTCAGAAAGATCACAGCTTGTCGTTGGGAAACGACCCGATAAGCCTGATTGACCTCAGGACAAAATTACAAGAAGCCAAGGCGTCCAATCCACTTATTTCGGTCTATTTACGTGCTGATCAAACTGTACCCTATGGAACGGTCATTCAGATCATGGATGAAGTGAAAGAAGCCAAAATCGAACGGCTTGGAATGGTGACCGGACCGAAAATGGAAACAATTCAAGCAGACAATATCGGCATTTCCCCCTAAATTTCCGTTTCATGGAACATGCAGCATCCCCAGGCCTTTTTTCTCTTGGGCTCACGGCTGACACTTCTTCAGAAGGATCATCATTCCGTTGGGGCCTCGCTTCTTCTATTGCGCTGCATGTCCTTGTCATTGTGATGTCTATGTATTTACGGTTTCCGTCCTCTAGTGAGCAGCCTTTGCGTACAATTGGCGTGACACTGATTTCATTGCCAACGATGCCGATGACCGCGCCGCGTTCAAAAGCGGCTCCTCCACCCGCAAAAAAACGCCTAGCAGCATCGACGCCTACCGTGCTGCCGAAAGTGCAGCCCATTACACCACCGGTGGAAGACACGCTTCCTCCTTTACCCACTCAAACGGCTTCTGAACGATTATCTGAAGCGTTAGGTGGGGCGATTAACTCAATCATCGTTCCCCAGAAACGAGAAGCGATTTCACCCATCATCCCATCGCAAGACACACAGCTTTCGTCAGCTAAAGATCAGGCTCCCTTGCTTGATACAATTCAATTGCCTTCGGCTTCCCCAACGATATCTCGTCCCAACCGTTTAGAGCGTGCCGAGTCTTTGAAGATTCCCTCAATGCCGACGCCCCCTACGGCGACATTACCCAAAAAGCTGGAGACTACGGCACAGCCGCCATCACAATCATCTCCCAATTCAACACTTCCGACGCCACATGCTCAACCGTTTGTGAAGCCTGCGCCCACTATTCCAACGTTCAGCAAGGTGACACCCTTTAAGAGGGCTCGGCAGGCTACTACGCAATCCAAGCCTGTACGCTCTTCTAAAATAGAGGAAGTTTTTAAAAAAAGTCTCTCCAATATCACGACGCCAGTTCTACGGAAGCCGCCACCAAAATTATCTCGAAAACAATCGCTTACACAGGCAGAGCCTACGCCATTTACTCCAAAAGTCTTAGCTCCACCATTGGCAACAATTCCTGAATCGGTACGAAACACACCTTCGAAGCTACCTCTGGCAGTGCCACCTCCTGCAGTCCCTAAGACGGCACTCAAAATGGCAGAGACGGTCAAAAAATTAATGGAAGGACTTAAATCGACAACACGTCGACCCACGCCCAAGCAAGCTTCTCCACAACGAACGAAACCATCCACGACGTCCCTGCCTTCAACGGCACGTCCTCCATCAGAAATTGCCCAACAAATTGCGAAGCTGTCGATCCCTGATGTGACTCCAGTCGAGTCCATCGAGCAACGAATGCAGTTGCTTGAAGTGCAAGCGCGTGGAAACCCCGGACGTTCGGGAGCCAAGCAATCTCCCGGGAAAAACCGGTACTTGGCAATGGTGGAAGAGAGGATTGATCAAAAGTGGGTTGCACTCCCGTTGTTAGAGGATACTCCTTTGGTGGTCCTGAAATTCCGTATTTCCCAATCAGGAGAAATTGCTCGCCTTCACATTTCTACAAGTTCAGGGAATTCCCACTACGATTCGTTGGCCCAACGCGCCGTACAAAGCGTGAACCCGTTGCCCTCATTTCCTCCTGATGTATCAGAGTCATTCTTCGACGTGCAGTATCGATTTATTAAAGATTAATTTAAGGATATGGCCTCCTTCATGAAAAATTTACACCATTGCCGATTTCTGCTCATCTTCCTGATTCCTTCCCTGCTTTCCTTGGTGATTCCACCTCTCGTAGTGGGAGAAGAAACCATTCTGGAAGCTACACGATCAAAATTTCAAAAGATCCCCATCTGGGTCATGGAATTCTCTCCTGTACAGCAAAACCAGAAAATTACAGAGGGAGAGCAAGGACAGGTTCGATCAATTCTGAAAGACGACCTTACACGCTCACAGGTCTTTGCTGTGCTGGACTTGCCATCGGCAAAAGGTGAATTTTTTGAAAATAAATGCGTCAGTCTTTCTCCCACTCTCGAATCCCATTTTCAAAAAGTCACCGTATCCACCTGGGGTCGATTAGGAATTGGCGGGACTGCCAATGGCACGGAAGGGTTGATTTTTGACGCCTGCGCTTTCGATCTTGGTCACCAAGATGTGCTCACAGGCAAGCGTTACTTTTCTCTCAAAACCAAGGATACCCTTGTTCGCTTGATGGCTCATCGGTGGGCTGATGAACTTGTGTATCGATATACGGGAGAACAGGGCATTGCCCGAACCAAGATCGCCTTTGTTGGCGAAAAAGACAATGGACGCGAATTATTCGTCATGGATTATGACGGGTATGACCCACAGCAAGTAACCGCTGATGGGTATCTCAACCTGATGCCGACATGGTCACCAGATCGAAAATCGCTTATTTACACGGGCTATCGAGACCGCAAGCAACAAATTATGCGACGTGACTTAGCAACGGGTCGAGAGGATGTCCTGGTATCCCCCGCGACAACATTCGCTCCTGATGGAAAATCCATCACCTATGCGGAGGCACAAGAAGGCAATTCTGACATCTATCAGATAGAATTGGACAGCCGAAGTACCAAGCAGTTAACCTCTCATCATAGCGCAGATTTGTCTCCGTCATGGTCTCCGGACGGGCGACATTTGGCCTTCACGTCGGATCGCGGAGGCCGCCCCCAAATTTACATCATGGATGCTGATGGCTCCAAAGTCAGACGCGTAACCTACGATGGAGACTACAATGCAGCACCCGCATGGTCCCCCAAAGGGGATTGGATCGTGTACGTCTGTCGTGTCCCGGGCGAAGGATTCAAGTTATGCCGTATCAGCCCGGATGGAGAGCAACGGTTCCAAATCACAAGTGGCAAAAGTATCGATGACTCACCTTCCTGGGCCCCGAATGGTCGGCATTTGGTATTCAGTTCGATCAGAAGAGGAGACAGTCAGTTATATATTATTACCAGTGATGGAGCGGGACTGGAAAAAATTTCATCGGTTGGCGCTCACCTGAGTTCGCCTTCCTGGTCGCCGTTTAAACCCTAATCAACGAAAACAACAGTGTTATTTCAGCAAAGGAGTTACCCCATGCATCGAGCCATTCATATCCTTTCACTCATCAGTCTCATCAGCCTTTCTTTAGGCAGCCTCACAGGATGCGGGGAAAAACGAATTCATGTCTC
>QIMB01000089.1 GCA_003233615.1 Nitrospirota bacterium | reverse complement strand
GTCTATGTCATAGAAGGAAGCCAAGTGTTGGGTGGTGAAGACAATCCCGACTTTGCTGGTGGATTTGGCCAAGGTACAGATATGACCAACTACAGAGGTATTTCCACCGAGCTAGCTGGCAACACAGGAATGCCGGTAGGAGGCCTGCAAGAGGGTGATGTGATGACGGGGATCATTAGTCCAGTTGGTGCGACAACTGGTGCCGCGCCTTGCTGGCAATGTGCCCCTCAACCAGATACAGTTAATGGACGAACAGATAAGACTATTGCCACGGACTATGGATCTGATCGAAATAACTTTAACAAAGGTACCGTTCAGTAAAGTCTTTCGATATAAGTAAGAGATAGTCTTAAAAGAGCGTGTCGGTGTCAAAGCCGACACGCTCTTTTATTTTTCTTATCAAATATTTGATTGCAAGATGATGGGGTGTTTCTGAAGCTTGATAATGAAAGTTAAAATGGAAGAGTTAGATCTCCGCGGGGTCATTTGCCCCTACAACTTTGTCAAAACAAAACTGAAGCTAGAGACTCTGGAAATTGGTTCACAGTTAGCTGTGCTATTAGACGAGGGCGACCCGATTCACAATGTTCCAAAAAGTATTATGAATGAAGGGCACCAAGTGCTAACCCAACAAAAAATTGAAGCGTATTACCGAATTGTTATTCAAAAGGAAGATTTGTAATACTAAGTTGAGCGATTGTTATGGATGAGACTGGTGCAGGGCACCATACATAATTGCTCAGTTTAGGTAATGGAATTGGAGTTGGCGAAAGAAGTCTGTTTTCTTTTCCGTTGAGGTTGCCCTTGAATTAATAATGTGATCTCTCCTTTGATTGTTCTTCCCTCCAGGTGCTGGCATATTTCCTCAACATTTCCCCGTAAGATTTCTTCATTGAGTTTCGTCAATTCCCGCGTAAGAACAATGTGACGATTTCCCATCGTCTTGTGAATGACCCGTAGGGTTTTAAGAATTCGGTGCTGAGTTTCAAAGACAATAATGGTTCCGATTTCGTCTTGAAGCTTTTCAAAAAACTTTTCCTTCACACCTGGTTTTCTAGGCACAAAACCTTCAAAAATGAATCGATCTGTTGGCAGGCCCGATATGCACAAGGCCGTTAATATGGAAGATGGTCCGGGAATGGGCACAAGAGGAATGTTGGCTTGTACGGCACGATTGACAAGATAATACCCTGGATCTGAGACAAGCGGCGTGCCTGCGTCGCATACTAAGGCGATGGAACTTCCCTCTTGCAGTCGCTGTAGAAGGACCTCAGTTTTTTCTTCCTTATTAAAGTCATGATAGCTGGTGAGAGGGGTTCCAATTTGATAGTAGGTGCAAAGTTTTTGTGTTCTGCGAGTGTCTTCCGCAGCAATAATTGTCGCTTCTTTGAGTATTCGTATTGCCCGGAATGACATGTCTTCCAGATTCCCAATTGGTGTGCTGACGATATAGAGAGTGCCACTCATAGGTAGATTCAAGAAGGTACGCAGATTCAATTGCAGAACGAAGTCTGGCATGGTACTGGGTGTGTAGATGATTGTCTAGAAGAGGTCGTCGACCGTCTGGAGCATGGTGACTTGTTGATTTTCTTGACCCTCTCAGGACACAGATCTATACTTGAAAATGGGTATTTGTCCCTGCATGGGTAGGAGTGCGCTTGATGGCTGAACACTTGTCCTTTCTGACAATGGGTCTCTATTTTGGAGGGACGCTTCTTTTCCTGGCGTTTCTTCTCCATCGTTCGGAAGTATTGGTTAAGGTGGCTGTTTTCGTGGCTGGTGCCGGCTTTCTTGCTCACACAGCGGCTTTGGGTATGGCTATGGTATCCACAGGCCAAGTTCCGATTATGACATTTCAGGATGCCATGTCGTTTTTTTCCTGGGGGTTGGTCTTGGTTTTTTTGGTCGTTGGATTAAAACGGGGATTGCAGGTATTGGGCGCGTTTATTTTGCCGCTGGCTTTTCTCTCCTTGGTGTCTGCGACGCTCGCACCGGCAGAGGCACATACCATTGCCCCGGTGTTTCAGACGGTGTGGGTTCATGTGACGTTAAGCATCTTAGGAACCATAGGGTTTGCTGTAGCGTTTGTGGCCGGGTTGATGTATCTGATGCAAGAGCGGTTATTAAAATCGAAACAATTCAACGTCTTAAATTTTAAACTTCCCCCATTGGATGTTCTGGATCGGTTAAATCAGCGCTCTATTCTCTTTGGTTTCCCCTTGATGACGTTGGGAATTCTGACTGGAGCGGTTTCCGCTCAGTTAACCATTGGTTCATATCTAAGTTGGAACCCTGAGCAAGTGTGGGCGTTGATTACGTGGGTCTTTTATTTTGTTGTGCTTATGGGAAGAGTGACTGTGGGTTGGCGAGCCAAGCGCGCGGCCTATCTCACCATCGTAGGGTTTGCCGGAGTGATCCTGACTTTTGTTGGCATTTTGATGAAAAGCCCTCAGGCTATTACCCAATTATGAACATTATTGTGTTAGGCCTCAATCACCGGACTGCTCCGGTGGAACTTCGAGAACTCTTAGCGATTCCGGATAGTCGAATGGGCGAAGCTCTGGCCAGGCTCAGAGCGTATCCTGGTGTGAAGGAAGCGATGTTTCTGGGAACGTGTAACCGAGTGGAGGTCTATGCGGTTGTTGAAAAAGGGGAGTGGGGGTTTCGTAAGCTGGAAGACTTTTTAGTGGCCATCCATTTTTCCCTGTCGTCTGAAGATTTGCTGCCACATTTATATCGCTATAGTGATGCGGAAGCCATCGCACATCTCTTTCGAGTCTCCGCGAGTCTGGACTCTATGGTTGTGGGTGAGCCACAAATTCTTGGGCAAGTGAAGGCTGCCTATGAGTTGGCGCTTACGCATCGTTCCTCTGGAGTCATCCTTAATAAAGTTGTGAAAAAAGCTATTTCGGTGGGGAAAAGTGTCCGCACAAACACGCGGATTGGAGAATATGCAGTATCCGTGAGTTATGCGGCGGTGGAATTGGCCAAAAAAGTTTTTTCCTCTCTTAAACAGCAGGTGGTGTTGTTGGTGGGCGCCGGGGAGATGGGAAAGTTGGCGGCGCAACACTTGGTCAATCATGGGGTCAAGGAGGTGTTATTGACGACGCGGAATCATCATCGTGCATTGACGCTTGCAGAGCGATTTCAAGGTCAGGCGGTTCCATATGAGCAGCTCCGTAGTACATTGCCAAAAGCGGATATTGTCATTTGCGCCACGGGAGCTCCTCACTTTGTGATTACTAAGGATGATATTGAGGCGGCGGTCCATCAACGCAGGAACCGGCCAATTTTTTTGATTGATATTACGGTCCCTCGCAATATTGATCCGGCAGTCAAAGACGTGGATAACGCCTTTGTTTTTGATATTGATGATCTCAAGGCCCATGTCTGGCACAATCAGGATGAACGATTGAAAGAGGCGGCTATAGCCGAGAAATTGGTCAAAGAAGAAGTTGGGAGCATGGTGGCGTGGGTTCGTGGTCTAGAGGCCACCCCGACGATCATGGCGCTCAGGAAAAAGGCGGAAGATATTAAAAAGACCGAATTGGAAAAAACGTTTAACCGGTTAGGCGAACTTTCTGAAAAAGACCGCGGTGCTATTGAAGGATTGGCATCGGCTATTGTCAATAAGTTGCTTCATGGGCCTTTGGTCACGTTAAAGGCCGAAGCCCAATCGCAAAATGGGTTTGCATTTATCGAAGTCGCAAGACGGTTTTTTGAACTTCATGAACGTGAACTGCATGCACAAGACATCCAATCTCAGGAGTCTGAAGTGAGTGATGAGTTTTCCGAAGAATCCCATTCGCAGAAAGATCTTCAGTGAGTATTCCCACCCAAGCCCGTTCGACTCTTGTCATTGGAACACGAGGTAGCCAATTGGCTATTTGGCAAGCAGAGTGGGTGCAGGGGCAACTCAAGCAGATAGTCCCCGATGTCACTGTTGTCCTCCAGCGGATTCAGACGAGTGGCGACAAGATTCAAGATGTGCCCCTCGCCAAAGTTGGAGGGAAGGGGCTCTTTGTAAAGGAAATTGAAGAGGCCCTGTTGCGAAAAGATATTGATCTGGCTGTTCATAGCATGAAAGACATGCCTGCGGTGTTGCCAGATGGATTAAGGATTGTCTGTATTCCCGAACGTGAAGATCCTCGAGATGCCCTATTGACACGTGATGGGAAAACTTTGGACACGTTACCTATGGGCGCGCGAGTAGGAACGAGCAGTTTGCGTCGGCAATCTCAACTATTACATGCTCGGCCAGATCTTCGCATTGAAATGTTACGAGGCAATGTTGATACACGTCTCCGCAAACTTCAAGAGAATCATTTTGATGCCATTGTGCTGGCAGCCTCAGGGTTGATGCGCTTAGGATGGGAATCTCATATTTCAGAGTGCCTCTCCGTAGATGTCAGTCTTCCAGCAATTGGACAGGGAGCCTTAGGCATTGAAGGTCGTACAGATGATGGCTTTGTGCACGATGTGTTGGCTAGGCTTGAGCATCATCCGACGCGGGTGACTGTCACGGCAGAACGAGCGCTCTTGAAGCGACTCGAGGGTGGCTGTCAGGTGCCGATTGCCGGACATGCGGTGTTGGATGGAGAGTGCCTTACCCTGGATGGCTTAGTTGCCAGTCTTGATGGAAAACGCTGTGTGCGATATTCGTTGTCGGGTTCGATGTCTGAGGCGGAGTCCTTGGGCACGAAAGTCGCCGAAGAATTATTAGCACGTGGTGCGCAGCCCATTCTGCAGGAAGTCTATGGGGCGGCATAACAGAATGGGGACTTCTCATAAACGAGCTCATGTGTATCTCGTGGGTGCCGGTCCTGGTGACCCCAAATTGCTGACCCTGCGTGGGAAAGAATGTTTGGAATTAGCTGATGTGGTGTTTTACGATCATTTAGCCAATCCTGAACTGTTGAAACATGCGTCGGTGCATGCTGAACGAATTTATGTGGGTCGCAAAGGACGCGGCTCCTATCGTGATCAACAATCAATTAACATGTTGTTAGTCAGTAAGGCGCAAGACGGTCAATGTGTTGTGCGATTGAAGGGGGGCGATCCCTTTGTCTTTGGTCGAGGAGGAGAAGAGGCCGAAGCGATGGCTGATGCTGGAATCCCCTTTACAGTCGTTCCTGGTGTGACAGCTGCTATTGCTGTACCAGCATATGCTGGGATTCCTGTGACGCACAGAACACTTGCCTCGACGGTTGCTTTCGTGACAGGCCATGAAGATCCGATGAAGCCCGAGAGTGCCATGGAATGGCCTCGTCTGGCTTCCTCTGAGGGCACGTTGGTTTTTTTAATGGGGACAAAGAATCTTCCAAACATTGTTGATCGGCTCCTTCAAGAAGGAAAATGTGCGACAACGCCTGTTGCGGCTATTCGATGGGGAACGTATGCTCGTCAACATACGGTTGTCGGGACGTTAGCGGATATTGTGGAGAAGGTGAGAGAAGCCAAATTCAGTCCACCAACGGTTATTGTGGTGGGAGAAGTGGTTCGATTGCGTGATCGTCTCAACTGGTGTGAATCTCGGCCGTTGTTTGGAAAAGGGATATTGGTGACCAGACCGCGAGAGCAGGCCCCGGCCTTGTCTCACTTGCTGGCCGAACAGGGGGCTGAGCCTATTGAATGTCCAACGTTGGAAATTTGTCCACCAGATAGTTGGGTTCCTGTGGATGAGGCTATCCAAGAACTTTCAACCTATGATTGGATTATTTTCACGAGTGTGAACGGCGTACAGGCTTTTATGGGGCGCTTGTGGTTTCATCACAAAGACGTCCGTAGTTTTGCGAATGCTAAGGTCTGTTGCATCGGTCCACGGACTGAGGAAGAAGCTAACCGATGGGGATTGGTTGCTGACCTTGTTCCAACGATTTTTCAAGCTGAAGGCATCTTGGAAGCTCTGGGTGGTATAGATCTCAAAGGGCGGCGGATTTTGATCCCTCGTGCGAAAGTGGCGAGGGAAATTCTTCCTGAGCAATTGAGGGAGATGGGGGCTGTTGTTCGAGTTGTCCATGGCTATCAAGCCATTCCACCTCACGCGACAGGAGAGCCGCTTGCCGATCATTTTCGCAATCAGGACATTCAGTATTTAACCTTCACAAGTTCATCGACAGTCAAAAATTTTTGCCAGTTGTTTGCTGATCGTCAGGAGATGCACGAGCTGACACAGCATGCCACCGTGGCATGTATTGGACCGATCACGGCTAAAACGGTTGAAGCCGAAGGGCTATCTGTAGATATTGTGGCTGCGGAAAATACGGTGCCGGCCTTGGTTGATGCAATTGTTGCTCATGCCACTAAGAGTCAGGACAAAGCACCGTATTCATGAAAATTGTCATGATGACAAAGAATGTATAGGCATTCAAATGAAGACAGGACAGGTTGTCGACATATGATGTTCACCGATTGATTGGAGGAATAGAGTTATGGTTCCTGTAAAGTCGTGTATGGTGCCCATTGAGAAAATCATCAAAGTTGACCGTGATGTTTCGGTCAAAACTGCTGCCGAAATGATGCGGGATAATGGAATTGGCAGTATATTCATCACGAGCGGAGAGGAAATTATTGGTATTCTGACTGATACGGATTTAGTACGCCGCGTCGTTGCCGCGGGTGCTGACCCTCTTACCACGACAGTGGAACAGATTATGTCAGCTCCCATTGCCTCGATTGAAGGTGATCGTACGTTATTGGATGCCAACGATCTCATGGCTAAACAACATATCCGACATTTAGGGATCACCAAGGATGAGAAAATGGTCGGGATGATTTCTGTCCGGGACCTTATTGTCTTTTTGACGAATCTTCCAAGGAAATAGGATCAAGAGGCTTCACATCTCATCACGGTACGAGCAACGGGTCGTGCAAGTCAGGGTCACGCTACTGTGCTCGTTGCCGAGACGCATTTATACATAACTGAAGCACCCATAGGAGCAGAAATGGGATTTCCGATTCACCGATTGCGGCGACTCCGTCAGCATGCCTCATTACGACGGATGGTACGCGAGACTGTGTTGACTCCTGCCGATTTGATTTATCCGCTGTTTGTCACATTTGGTGAGAATAAACAAGAACCGATTGATTCGATGCCGGGTCAATGTCGGTGGTCAGTTGATCGTCTTGTATCTGAGGTCACCGATTCCTGGGCTCTCGGGATTCCAGCCGTTATGCTTTTTGGAATTCCTGAGCACAAGGATGATAGAGGGTCTGCAGCCCTTGAAAAAAATGGTGTCGTGCAAACAGCTGTCCGAGCACTAAAAACGAAGCTTCCGGACTTGATGGTCATTACGGATGTGTGTATTGATGAATATACCACCCATGGACATTGCGGGATTGTTCGTGACGGGAAGATTCTGAATGATGAGACCTTGGATTGTCTTCAGGCCATGGCCCTCAGCCATGCCGAAGCCGGCGTGGATATTGTGGCGCCCTCGGATATGATGGATGGGCGGGTTGCAGCTATTCGTGAGGGGTTAGACCACCATGGTTATACCGACATGCCCATTATGTCCTATTCCGCGAAATATGCTTCGGCCCTGTATGCTCCATTTCGGGATGCGGCTTTTTCCAGCCCGTCGTTTGGTGATCGACGTTCATACCAAATGGATGCGGCTAATGCGCGAGAAGCGTTACGCGAAGTTGAGCTTGATCTAGAGGAAGGTGCCGATATTGTGATGGTCAAGCCGGCGTCATTCTATTTGGACATTCTCAGACACGTGCGAGATATGACTAAGGTCCCTGTTGCTGCATATCAGGTGAGTGGCGAATACAGCATGATCAAAGCCGCAGCGCAGCAAGGTTGGATTGATGAATCGCTCGTGATGATGGAAAGTCTCGTCTCAATTAAACGTGCAGGGGCTGACCTCATTCTGACGTATTTTGCTAAGGACGCCGCTCTGCTTCTTCAGCAACATGCCCTATGAATATTACCAGAGGTTTGCCGCCAGCCCCGCTCGCTGATTTTCCTGTCCTTACCATTGGCAACTTCGATGGACAGCATGTCGGTCATCGCGCTTTGATCGAAGCGGTCATTGAACATGCGCAGCATCTCAAGGGAGTGCCCATGGTGTTGTCATTCGATCCCCATCCGATCGAAGTGTTGCGGCCAGGTACCCGTCCGAAATATTTATCCGATGCTCAGGACAAGCACGATTTTTTCGGACAGCTAGGGATAGCCGAGCTCATCATTCTACCCTTTACTCAGGCCTTGGCGGCGTTGACGCCAGAGCAGTTTGTGCAACAGGTGTTATATCACGGGTTAGGTGTTCGGCAGTTGCTGGTTGGCGAAAACTTTGTCTTTGGAAAAGGACGCAGTGGAACCATTCAAGATCTTGTGCGGTTGGGTGAACTGAAAAATTTTGATGTGCAGCCAGTGGCGCCTGTTATGTTAGATGAAGAGGTTGTGAGCTCCACTCGTATTCGATCATGTTTGACTGCCGGTAATGTTGTAGAAGGGAGAAAATACTTGGGGCGAGCCTATCGTTTAACGAGCGTAGTCATTGATGGCGAAAAACGCGGGCGTGAATTGGGATGGCCCACGGCGAATCTGCGTATTCCCCCTCATCGTGTGCTTCCTGCGGATGGGATTTATGCAACCGTTGCAGAGATCGAATGTGTGTGTTTTCCCTCTGTCACCTACATTGGTACACGTCCGACGTTTCAAGAAGGTGAACGTCTCTTAGAAGTCCACGTGTTTGATCAGACGTTCAATCTGTATGGCAAAGAGCTTTCCGTGTCGTTTATTGAACAGGTGAGGGAGGATAAGAACTTTACCAACGTTGAGGACTTGTTGAAGCAAATGGATACAGATGGTGCCAAAGCAAGAGAAATCTTAGAGAAATATACGAACAAGCATTCATCTTTTGTGATGGCTCATAGGGGAAATAACTAAATGGGTAAGAAAATACCCATTCTGAAGATGGAAGAACGAGTCCATCGCACGATACAGGCCCTGGACTTATTGAATCCAGGAGATCGTATTGTGGTGGCTGTGTCTGGTGGACCAGACTCTGTGGCCTTGTTGGGGTGCTTAGTGGCGTTGTCAGCACGATGGAATTGGGAGCTGAGTATTGGACATGTGAATCATGGTCTTCGTGGGGCAGAAAGTGACGAAGATGTGGATTTTGTGAAAACATTAGGCAAGCACTTTGACCTACCAGTCAGTATCCAGGATGTCCGTCTAAAAAAACAGGATGCCAAACTACTCAAGCAGTCGTTTCAAGCGTATGCACGGGAGGTCCGGTATCATGCGCTGGACAAGATTCTCCAGGAACGTGGTGCCACAAAAATTGCGACGGCACATACGGCCGATGATCAAGCTGAAACGGTGTTGATGTGGATGCTGCGTGGGAGCGGAACCGGAGGGTTGAGTGGTATTCCTCCGAAACGGGGAGAACGAATTGTACGACCATTTCTTACTATTCCCCGAAGTGACATTGAGACGTATTTGGGGCAGCAGCAACTGTCCTATCGCATAGATTCATCCAATAGTCAGCCTGTGTATTTGCGCAACCGTCTTCGTCTGGACATGATGCCTCATTTGAAGGAGTATTCTCCCGGGATTGTCAATGTCTTGTCGCGTCAGGCGGAAATTATTCGTGACGACCATGCCTATCTTGAGCAAGCTGCCGCTGCCGCGTTTCGGCAAAGCTGTGTGTCCGAGGATGAAGGTGTTCTTGAATTAGATCGAACAGCATTACTTGCATTGCCTCGAGCGATTCAACGTCGAGTGATTCGTCATGGTCTCCAGAAGATAAACGGGAATATGCAAAACACGCGCTTTGACAGCATCCAACAGGTGTTAGAACGTTTGGAGCATGGACAGTCCGGGTGGTCTATACTTATCAACACAGTCGATATTGGGCAAGAATATGAGCGGCTGGTTTTTTCAAAAAGAGAGACACGAGATTCCAATGACGTGAATGTTGTTCCCTTGCAAGGAATTGGGGTAGACATTCCAGGAGAAGTCGTGTGGTCGTTGACTGGGCAACGTGTGGCGGTTTTCATGAAGCATGCCGGAGAGATGATGAGCCACCCACATTCTTCGAAAATGCACCTTGATGCTGATACGTTTACTCCTGCATTACGACTACGCAGTTGGATGCCAGGTGATGTTTTTTGTCCAAAGGGTTTAGGTGGAAGGCAGAAAAAACTCCAAGACTTTTTTTCGGATATCAAACTGCCTCGTTCACAACGCATGAAAGTGCCATTATTAGTGGCGCCGGAAGGCATCCTTTGGGTTGGGGGATTACGAGAGGATGAGCGGTTTCAGGTGTCGTCGGCGACGACATCAATCGTCGTTGCCACAATGACCGCTTGAATAGAAGACAAGACCGCTATGTAAGAAGGCTGTTAGTCACGCAAGAAGCCCTGTGTGTCTGTATTCGAGAAAGAGGCTGGTGCATTTCTAAAAGCTATCCAGATAAGCATTTGGTCGTTGTTGAGGTTTGACGTTTCCCCCAGATCATTTTGCCGATTGTGTCCAGGTAACGGACCGTTACTGATCCAAATAGAATTTTTGATTTCCAAATCAGCTAACAGTGCTCCATTTTTCCAAGACTATCAAATTAAGGACTCAGTTGACCGAAAGGATTACTAATGCTTTCGGGGTTCTGGAGAAAAGTGTTGTAGACTGGAGGCCTTGCAGGGGTATTTTTGATGTCTCTAAACGCGGAAGTCGCCGTTGGTGATTGCGGGTAAGCTTTTGGGAAAACAGGCCAATGAGTAGTTTAACCTCGAAGTCCTATCCTCGCGTGCAACGTGCCGGCAACACATGTCGTGGGTAATGGCTGATTGTAGAATGAAAATATCGAATAATTCCATAAGCTTAGACGAAATTGCTCGTTCGTGGGTTCAAGTAAAACCTTATGATGTTTACGGTTGGCAGTTCTCAAAAAGGCATGGTACAATCAATTGGTTCGCCTAGTGTCTTCACACTAGTTGTGGAACTAACTATTACTGAATTATTAAGGGAGTTGCCCAGAGTATGAATTCTCGTGTGAAAAATCTCTTGTTTTGGGTGTTCGTGTGCCTCTTCATGATTCTGTTGTTTAATCTGTTTACCGTTCCCAACCAACATCCAGAAGACCCGGTCATTTTCAGTGAGTTTATGGCCCACCTAGAACGCGGTGATGTTGAAAAGGTCATTATTAAACAGAACAATATCAGCGCAATTTTGAGAGATGGAGTCCGGATCCAAACCTATTCCGTTGAGTATCCAGACCTCGTCAAAGAGTTACGGAAAAAGGGCGTTCAAATAGAAGCCAAACCGCAGGATGATGGTCCCTGGTATATCACGTTCTTGCTGTCGTGGGGTCCATTCATTTTGTTTTTAGGCCTGTGGTTTTTTCTTATGCGGCAGATGCAGGTTGGAGGCAATCGAGCCTTGTCCTTCGGGAAAAGTCGTGCGCGGATGCTCACAGAAGATAAGAAAAAAGTGACCTTCGCTGATGTGGCTGGCGTGGATGAAGCGAAAGAAGAAGTTGTTGAAATTATTGAATTCCTCAAAGATCCACAGAAATTCCAAAAACTGGGCGGTCGAATTCCCAAGGGTGTCTTGATTGTCGGACCGCCTGGTACGGGTAAAACGCTGTTAGCCAAAGCTATTGCCGGTGAGGCTGGAGCGCCGTTTTTTAGTATTAGTGGATCGGATTTTGTCGAAATGTTTGTGGGTGTGGGGGCATCCCGTGTTCGTGATTTATTTGAACAAGGGAAGAAACATGCGCCCTGTATCATTTTTATCGATGAAATCGATGCGGTGGGACGGTTACGTGGCGCAGGCCTTGGTGGTGGCAATGACGAGCGTGAACAAACGCTGAACCAATTGCTGGTTGAGATGGACGGGTTTGATAGCAATGAAGGTGTGATTTTAATTGCGGCAACAAATAGACCGGATGTGCTCGATCCTGCGTTGTTGAGGCCTGGTCGCTTCGACCGACAAGTGGTCGTAAATCGGCCAGATGTGCGTGGTCGTGCAGAAATTTTGACTGTCCATACAAAAAAGGTTCCGATCTCTGCCAGCGTGGATTTGGAGAAAATTGCGAGAGGTACTCCAGGGTTTGCTGGGGCAGATTTGGAAAACTTGGTGAACGAGGCGGCTTTGTGGGCGGCTCGTCAAGAAAAGACATCCGTAGACCAGAGTGATTTTGAATATGCCAAAGATAAGGTGATGATGGGTGTTGAGCGAAAGAGCATGGTGCTCAGTGAGGAAGAAAAACGCACGACAGCGTACCATGAAGCGGGCCATGCACTCATGGCGAAGCTGTTGCCAGGCACGGATCCCGTGCATAAAGTTACGATTATCCCTCGCGGACGAGCCTTGGGCATGACGATGCAGCTGCCCATTGATGACCGACATAGTTATTCAAAAGATTTTTTATATAATACGCTCTCCATTTTGTTTGGTGGACGTGTTGCTGAGGAATTGATTTTTAAAAGCGTGACGACTGGAGCTGGAAATGATATCGAACGAGCCACTGAATTGGCGAGAAAGATGGTTTGTGAATGGGGCATGAGTGAAAAGCTCGGTCCGTTGACCTTTGGTAAAAAAGAGGAAGAAGTGTTCCTTGGCCGTGATTTTGGCTCACAGCGAAATTTCAGTGATCAAATTGCCTTGGAAATCGATAAAGAGGTGAAACGTCTTGTAGTTGACGCATACGAACGCACCAAAGTTATTCTGACGGAACATCTTCATTCATTGCGCGCGCTTGCTGAAGCTTTGCTGGAAAAAGAGGTATTGGATGGTATAGAAGTCGACCAAATCGTAGAACAATCATTGTCACTCGAACATATTGCTGCAGTCTGAACAATTTCCTTCTGCTCTGTTCTCACCCCCGCCAAGAGCCAACAATTCTATAGTGTCCTCTTTATTGAGTGTCGTCTTTCGTGATGTCGTGAACTTCAAGGAAATTTCCTGAACATTTTGTACTTTCGAACGGTTGTTGAATCGCAAGTTGGTAACAAGAGAAAGTAGTTTCATGTCAGCGTTGGACTTTTCAGAGATTCGGTGTCGAGGGAAAACTCTTCCATTCGGTTCAAAGGCCCTCATTATGGGTATTCTCAATGTGACTCCAGATTCTTTCTCTGATGGCGGGCAGTTCATAGATCCTCTGATTGCAGTTGACCAGGCACAAGAGATGATAGCCGCAGGCGCAGACATCATAGATATTGGTGGAGAATCGACAAGACCCGGTGCATCATATGTGAGCGAGGAAGAAGAAATTCAACGTATTCGCCCTATTATTGCAGCATTGGGAAAATGTACCGATATTCCATTGTCAGTTGATACACGAAAAGCATCCGTTGCGCAGGTCGCGCTGGATTGTGGGGTCTCGATAGTGAATGATGTGAGTGCGTTCCAAGATGATCCTTGTATGGCGCACGTCGTCCAGAGGTCTGGAGCAGGTGTTGTGCTCATGCATCGGCAAGATCATAGCCTGACGATGCAAAAAGCGCCTGAGTATGAGGATGTGATAGGCGAAGTGACGAGTTTTTTATATGAAAGGGTGGAGTTGGCTCGGTCGACCGGTATTCCTGCAGATCACATTATTATTGATCCAGGAATCGGATTTGGGAAAACCTGCAGCCATAATCTCAAGCTTCTCGCGAATCTTGGAGAATTTTTCAAATTAAAACAACCACTTATGGTTGGTGTTTCACGGAAGAGATTCATTGGAGAATTAACCGGAAAACCTATAGGCGAACGGGAAATGGGAAATGCAGCAGTGATCGCCACCGCTGTATGGCAGGGAGCCTCGATTCTGAGGGTGCATGATGTGGCCGCGATGAAAGATGTCATACAAATAGCTCAAGCTTTGCGAAATTCGTGCGACAAGTACAAAGAAGAAACAGTACGTGGATAGTTAAATCGAGGGAATGCAATGGGACGTTTATTTGGAACAGATGGAGTCCGTGGTGTCGCAAACTTGGATCCAATGACGAGTGAAATGGCGATGAAAGTCGGAAGGTCTGCGGCCCACGTGTTTCGCCAGCGGGAAGGCCGACATCAAATCATTATTGGAAAAGATACGCGTATTTCGGGATACATGCTGGAATCAGCGTTAACTGCCGGGTTGTGTTCGATGGGTGTCGATGTGTTGCTCGTGGGACCGTTGCCTACCCCTGCAATTGCCTTCTTGACCAGAAGTCTTCGAGCTGATGCTGGCGTGATGATTTCCGCTTCCCATAATCCGTATCAGGACAATGGCATCAAGTTCTTTTCGAAGGATGGCATGAAATTGCCGGATGAGGTGGAAGAGCGGATTGAGCAATTGATTATTTCGAATGAAATTGAACATATTCGTCCGACAGCTGAGGCTATTGGCAAAGCATTTCGTATAGATGATGCCGAAGGTCGGTATATTGAATTCGTGAAGAAATCGTTGCCTCGTGATATGGATTTTCAGAATATGCGGGTCGTGTTGGATTGCGCCAATGGGGCCGGGTATCACGTGTTTCCTAAAGTCATTCGAGAGTTAGGCGCGAAAGTATGGGTTACAGGACATGAGCCGGATGGGATCAATATCAACGATGGGTGCGGGGCGGTCCACCCGGAACGGCTTCAGCAAATGGTGCGCGATCGAAAGGCCGATATTGGCATCGCGCTGGATGGTGATGCGGATCGTGCGATATTTGTCTGTGAACAAGGGCAGGTCGTGAATGGGGATCATGCCCTGGCGGCGTTTGCTCTGGATCTGAAGCGCCTGGGGCGTCTCAAGAATGATACGGTCGTCGGAACCGTCATGAGTAATTTTGGATTTGATGTCTGTATGCGTGAAGCCGGCATCTCCTTGGTCCGCACGGCAGTGGGCGATCGATACATTTTGGAACGTATGGTTGCCGATCACTATAATTTGGGTGGCGAACAATCGGGTCATATGATTTTTATGGATTATCATACAAGTGGCGATGGATTGATTACCGGGTTACAAATGCTCAAGCTGATGAAGCGAGCTCAGAAACCACTCTCAGAAATTGCCCAATGTATGCAGGCTACACCTCAAGTCTTGCTTGGTGTCATTGTGCCGAATAAACCCAATCTAGATTCCCTTCCTGTTCTTCAGCAAGCGATTCAAGACAAAGAAAAGCAACTCAATGGGACTGGCCGAATTCTTGTACGATACTCGGGAACGGAACCCTTGCTACGGGTTATGGTAGAGGGACAAGATGAGAGAGTTATTCAAGAGATAGCCGAAGATTTGGTCAATGTGGCGAAATCGTGCATTCATTCATGACGGGCTCGCAAAATAGCACTCACCTCCCATCTTCAGTCCAGTTCGGATCTATTTTCTGCATAATCTTCAACGTCGGCCATGGACACTTCCATTGTTCTCCCTTAGATTGCCGTAAACCTACAAGCGGCAGTTGCGCGTGAAAACACTGTGCAAGCAATTGATGTGCAGGGAATACAAATTGCGTGGTCACCTATCAGGTGATGAGTCAATTTGTATATTTCCGAGGTGCGTCAAGGGGTTGTGCTGATTTTCGTGATTCAACTGCTGATTTTAGGTTAAACTGGCATTAACCTTGGCGTGAATTTCTGTGATACTGCATGGAGTCGTTGCCTATTTGACCGGGTTGTGGCTCGGTCCGTTTCTCTCCCTCTTTCCCCTCTCACTTCTCGGGACTCTCCTTAGTTCCGGTCTTGTCCTTACATGGTTGGAGCGGCGTGGCTCTCTTTCTCGATGGGGAGGGTTGTTCCTTTTTACTGTTGTGATCATTGGCATTGGCCAGGCTCATTGGGTAGCCATCAGCAAAATCGAGAACCCGCTGCTCGCCTTGTTTTCTGAAAAGCCGGTCATACTTCAGGGAGTCATTGTGGCGCCGGTTCGGCACACTCCAGATGGTGTCATTCTGCTTGTGGAGGCGCAACGTTTTACATCTCAAGAAAAATCACATCCCATTCAAGGCAAGCTTCGTCTCACGTGGCGACAGCATGACGTGGATTTGGTGTATGGGGATCATGTGAAGGTTACCACACGCATTCGAGAACCCTATGGGACCCTCAATCCTGGAGGGTTTGACTATGGCAATTATCTGAAGCGAAAAGGTATTCACGCTGTGGCGACTGTGCATGGTCCACAGGCTATTCATATTGTAGCTGTGAACACATCTTCCTTATGGGAAAATTTCTTTGGTCTCATTGATGAATGGCGCAATATGATTCATCGTTCAGCGACGGCGAGTCTCTCCAACCCGGCATTAGGATTATTTTTAGGGATGGTGTTGGGAGAACAAAGTTATATTGAACAGGATATCCGAGATGCATTTATGGCCAGTGGGACAGTGCATATTCTCTCGATCTCAGGATCGCATCTTGGTTTGTTGTCGCTTGTGGTCTTTGCCGGAACACGGTGGAGTGTCCGTCGATTGCGGCCTGATTGGCTCGAACGTGTCTCAATCCATCTTACGGCCACGCAATGTTCGGTCTTGGTCACATTGCCAATTGTCACGTTATATATGCTCTTGGCTGGCGCAGAAATGGCGACGGTGAGATCGTGGATTATGATCGTCGTGTGTTGTTTGGGAATATGGTTAGGACGAGAACGAAACTTGGTCACGGCGTTGGCCGTTGCAGCGTTGTTGATGGTGGTGCTTCATCCCGACGCCATACACGATATCTCCTTTCAATTATCCTATCTCTCGGTAGCAGCCATTGGCTTGGTTCTGCTAGCAAGAAAAACTGACGATCCCGACCTAGGAGAATCACCGTTGGAGGGTGCACGCAAGGCTCCGAGTTGGCTCACGAATATGTGGGAAAACGGCAAGCTGGCATTGCTGATGACTCTGGCGGTTAGTCTGACAACCTTACCACTGGTGGCCTATTACTTTCATCAAATTCCATGGCTAGGTCTCATCACGAATACGCTTATTGTTCCGTTGGCAGGAATTGTCGTGATTCCTATTGGACTGCTCTCCGGCATTGCGGTGTTGGTGAGTGGCTCACAAACTTTACCTATTGCGACTGTCAATCAATGGATCTTTGATCAATTCGCACACGTCATCGTCTGGCTGTCGTATGTGCCGGGTGCCGAATGGCATGTGGCATCTCCGAGCATCAGTTCCATACTTGTCTTTTGGGCTATCTTAGCAGGCCTGGTATGGCTCAAACATTGGCCGATCATGCGATGGGGTGGTGTCACCCTGTTAGTGGTGATTGTGGGTTGGTGGGCATGGTCGCCGCGAACAGACTGGGAACCAGGGACTCTCCGGGTGACATTTTTAGATGTGGGGCAGGGGGATGCCACGGTCCTTGAATTACCGGATGGGCAGACCGTGTTGATTGATGGTGGGCCAGCATACCGTCGTCTTGATATGGGTCGTGCAGTCATCGGTCCGTACCTCTGGAATCGAGGCATACATCGATTGGATCATGTCGTTGCCACTCATCCGCAATGGGATCATGTGGGCGGATTGCCCTGGGTGTTGCAC
>QIMB01000014.1 GCA_003233615.1 Nitrospirota bacterium | reverse complement strand
ACTACCCGACACATCCATGCGAGCTCCCTCACATGTTGCCCCCAACCCTTTAGCCGCCGCATATGTCTGCCCAAGCATAGGAAGATGAATGACGCCAACGACCGGAACATTATCTTGCGTATCAAGCAACGAAATGATTGTTCCAAATAAGGGAATCCCGTGAATAAAGGAACGGGTTCCATCGATGGGATCAACCGTCCAACGCCAACGAGTTCCAGAACCTTGCAGCCCCTCTTCCTCCCCTAAGATATCCAAGGGGCCCAGAACAGATTCTGAGAGAAGGTGAGACCGAATGAGAGCTTCGGCCTCTTGGTCCGCCATGGTAACAGGCGACCCATCACTCTTATGCCGAACTTTGTAATCCTGACTGCCAAAATAGGCTTGTATAGGCACAGCCGCAGCCTGAGCTGCTCTCACCGCCGTGTCCTGCAAACGTGTTAATTGATCCGTCGTAAGTCCTTCCTTCACAGGTACGTTCCTTCTGGCATTCCCATTGTTGTGGTGAATAATACTGAGGTTCACTGACTTGAACCATCACTCATCCTTTGGCCTATAATAAATTGTATAAGATACCTTTTCCTCTGGCCATTGATATTTCTATGCACCATCCATGAGCAGAGGCGACACCCGATATGTGACTGGCTCACTCGGACGCAAACACCACGACTTGGGCATCCGGCAATCGGAGACATGGTACACAGACATCCAGAATGCATACATGCTGAAAGACATTCAGAATGTCTCTACCGTTTGATCTGAGGATTATCCTAAAAACGGCAGTTGGATCACAAAAGTCTGCACAACCCCTTGACGCACCTAGAAACGTAAAAATTGACTCATCACCCACAAGGTGACCACGCAATTTTTAAAATTCCTATGCACATCAACTGCTTGCACAGCTTTTTCGCGCTCAACTGCCGTCTTTAGGATTATGAACCAAGGGAATCGTTGCCACTCCAGGCTAGGCAAAGCGGCTACCCTTCATGAAATTGATATGTATACCCAAGCTTCTATCCCGTCCGAGGCAACTCTCTGATCTCAACAGTTCCGCCCGCCTCGAATACAAGATTACCTTCCAGCAACTTCTGGGCATGGCTCAGGTTCTCTGCTTGAATCAGCATATACCCTGACACATGTGCGGTAATTTCCGTGGTGATTCCCGATTGAGTAGCACAGACACCAGCTCCGATCACACTACCCCCTTCAACCTGTCCACTGCTTCTTAACTTGGCAATGTACGACTTCCAATCCTCATCTCTACATTGATCAACAGCGTCATTGTTGCATGAGAAAAATACAGTCATTCATGTATAACCTCCACTGCCCACTGATATGGCATTGTTGGAATTGATCTGCATGAAAATTTCTTCAAAACAGAAATATTTCGACAAATACACGCGAAGCTTTCCTCGTGTGTATACAGGTACAATCAGGAATGCAAATGACACCAGACTTGGTGCCCGCGCTCGGGAAGACCAATGGTGATCAAAGGTGGATCAGCGGTTTTGCACACATCCATGACTTCTGGACAGCGGGGATGAAATCGGCATCCGCTTGGCGGATGTAACGGCGAAGGGACATCGCCGGAAAGAATTGTCCGTTGGGACACGACGGTCGGGTCGGGTACAGGATTCGCTGATAAGAGGGCTTGTGTGTAGGGATGTTTTGGCGAAGTAAATAGGTCTTCAACTGGAGCAACTTCTGCCAATTGACCTAAATACATCACAGCGATCCGATCGGCCAAATATTGCACCACATTGAGATCATGCGTAATAAAAAGATAGGACAGATGAAATTCTTCTTGGAGGTCGCGGAGCAAATTTAAGATTTGTGCTTGAATAGACACATCGAGTGCCGACACGGCTTCATCGCACACAATAAACTTTGGATTCAATGCTAAGGCCCGCGCAATGCCGACTCGCTGTCGTTGCCCCCCAGAAAATTCGTGCGGATACCGGGACTGATGCTCTGGTCTGAGCCCTACCTTCACAAACAATTGATTGACTCGATCCTGTAAGTCCTGGCCTTTGGCGATTTTATGAATTTTAAGCGGTTCAGACACAATCGCCCCAATCGTCATTCGTGGATTGAGTGAGCTATAGGGGTCTTGAAAAATGATCTGCATACGACGACGGGCCTGTCTCAATTCACGAGGTTTGAGGGCCAGCACATCTTCTCCTTCAAATCGAACTTCTCCAGCTGTCGGTTCCATGAGTCGGAGAATGGAACGACCAACGGTTGTTTTGCCGCAACCCGATTCACCGACCAGACCCAGCGTTTCACCATGATTCACATGAAACGTAATATCATCGACCGCCTTCACCCATGAAGACACGCGCGAAAAGAGTCCACTCCGTACAGGGAAGTATTTTTTGAGTCCGGTGACTTGAAGAAGTGGTGTCGAAGATTGGGTCATATGAAATGCACCGGCTTTGTTCTATGAGAAAACATGTCCTTTGTGTCTTTTCTTTGCTCCATAGGACTCCCTTCCTCTCCCTGTTAGGGAAAGGATTGAGGTGAGGGTGAACACTGACAAAAGAGAACCACCTAATTACTATCCATACATGTCATGCATGAGTAGGATTACAATGGATGTTGATTTTATTTTGGCCTTGCAATGGTATTTTTGACATCTTCCCCCCTCACCCTACCCTCTCCCCAAAGGGGCGATGGGAAACACATGCACGCGGATTTTCCGTCTATATTTATTTCGATTCATGCAACCAACACACTGACTCGTGGCTTTCCCCAATCTGAATAGTCGGAGGCGGTTGCGTGGGGCATTGATCCAACACTTCAGCGCATCGTGAGGCAAAATGACATCCAGTTGGATATTGCAAGGGCGAAGGCACGGTCCCAGGAATGGCCTCTAACCGCATCTGCCGCTCTCCAGGTCTTGGTAACGACTTCAAGAGTGCACGCGTATAGGGATGGCTCGGATGGTGAAATAGTTCTTTCACCTCGGCCCGTTCTGCAATCTTGCTGGCGTACATCACAATCACATCTTGTGCAAATTGCGCGACAACACCTAAATTATGCGTGATCAGTAAAATGGCCATGCCTAAGTCTTTTTGAAGATCGGCCAGTAAATCTAAAATTTGTGCTTGAATGGTGACATCTAACGCCGTTGTTGGCTCATCGGCAATCAGCAAGTCCGGTTTGCAAGCTAAAGCCATTGCAATCATCACACGTTGCTTCATGCCCCCCGACATTTCATGGGCATATTGATTGATGCGTTCTTCTGGCGACGCAATGCGAACTTTCTCTAACAACCCAATGACTTCTTGCCGAATCTCGTGTTTCGAAAGATCCGTATGGATCTGTAACACTTCCCCTATTTGAGCACCTATCCGCATGACCGGATTCAAAGAAGTCATGGGTTCCTGAAAAACCATGGCAATGGACTTTCCTCGTATCTTGCGCATAGCTGGTTCGGGCAGGCTCAACAGATCTTGTCCCTTAAAGTTGATCATCCCCCCAACCACACGGCCTGGTGAAGACAGTAATCGCATAATTGATAAGGCCGTCACCGACTTTCCACAACCCGACTCCCCCACTAGAGCCAGTGTCTGTCCACCAAACAGGGAAAAGCTCACATCATCAACGGCTTTAATTTCGCCTTTGTCTGTAAAAAACGACGTTCGAAGATTGGACACCTGTAAAAGGGGAGGAACGCTAGATTCCATTTATCGACTTCGCAATTTGGGATTAAGGGCCTCACGTAAACCCTCCCCCACAAGATTAAAGGCTAGTACAACAACAAAAATCGCCATGCCAGGAATAAAAAAGAGCCAAGGCGCGTCAAAAATAAATCCTTTGCCATCGGAGAGAATATTTCCCCAGGTGGCATCTGGAGGTGGAACTCCAAACCCCAAAAAACTCAAACCCGATTCCGTCAGAATAGCGGAGGCTACGCCAATAGTGGCTGACACAAACACAGGCGCTAACGCATTAGGGACCATATGACGAAAAATAATCCGGACTTCGGGTATCCCCAATGCCTTCGCGGCTATCACATAATCCTGTTCTCGAATCGACAAAAATTCTGCCCTGACAAATCGTGCCGTTCCCATCCAACTGAACAATCCGATAATGATCATGATGGTGTAGATGCTTGGAGGTAATAGAGCCACCGCAGTTAGAATGAGAAAAAACGTCGGAAAGCACATCATGGCATCCGTAAATCGCATGATGAGCGTCTCAATGGTAATAAATCCTAGCTTGACATGTCCGTAAAACCCAGCCACACCTCCCAATAGAATCCCAATTCCTAAAGAAATCCCAACCGCGACAAATCCAATGGACAATGACACAAAGGACCCTTGGAACATGCGGGCAAATACGTCCCGTCCCAATTCATCAGTCCCCATGAGATACACGCCGCCAAACGGTCTGTCGACAGACAGGCTATCTAATGATGGGACTGAAAAAGGAGGAAGAAATTTGTCAGTTAGTCGGACAACTTCAGGATCAAAGAGCACCCACCATTCCGTGAATGCCTTTCCAGCTACTGCGGTAACAAGCAGAAGTATTAACACCCAAAATCCAAATAACGCTTGGTAATCTTTCTTGAAAATACGTAAGAATTCTTGCCAGGGCGTTTCCGGAGGAGCCATGGCTTCGGAGTCTACGGACATGCTAACCGCCTGACTCGAAGCGGATGATTTTGATCCATTCATGAATAGGTATATGTCCTATTATTATCGTTAATGCAAACGAATTCTGGGATCCACCACCGCATAGAGAATATCCGAGAGTAACGTGCCCGCCAACGTTAAGACAGCCGCAATAAAGTTCAACGTCATTATGATCGGAAAGTCTCGTGCCAGAATGGCTTCGTACGCTAACCGACCCAATCCTGGCCAAGCAAAAATTTGCTCGAAGATGACAGACCCACCAATCAGACCCGGAAGCAAAAGACCAAACATTGTCACAAAAGGGAGTAACGCATTGCCAAGCGCATGACCATAAATAACCGTATCTTCGTCTAAGCCTTTGGCTCTAGCCGTCCGCACGTAATCCTGGCTCAAGACCTCTAACATTTGAGAGCGGACATATCGCGACAACACGGCAATCCCTCCAATAGCTGCCATAACGGAGGGAATGACCAAATGCCACACACGGTCCATCATCTTATAGGCAGGCTCTGCATGCTCCAGTCCAAACGTCTTAATACTAATCACGGGCACACCAAACCATCCCACCACCCATAAAATGGCTAAATAGGACAAGAAAAACCCAGGGACGGAAATCAGCGCATAAGATAAAAAGACGGTTCCTCGATCATACACACCGCCTCGAAACACCGCCCCATAAATCCCAGCCGGAAAGGCCCATGTCCATACTAAAATCGTGGCCAAGATAAACAGTGGAAGAGAATTGAGAAAGCGATCCCAAATTTTCGGGAGGACTGGCTGACTATCTTTAAAGGATTTCAATTCGCCAGACGCCAAATCCCGAATCCAATAGGCATATTGCACATGTAGCGGATCATCTAAATGAAAGGCCGCGCGTATCTTGGCGATATCTTCCGGTTTCATTCGTGGATTCATCGGATCCACTTCGCTGGGTTCTCCAGGCGCCAAGTGAATAAAGGAATGCGCGACAAAGGACACAATGATTAGGAGAATCAGTCGTTGCCCAATATTACGAAGAATAAAATTCCACATAATTAATTCGTTACAAACACACCATAGCGTGACATCTTATCTCCTAAAAGTCCGGCGTGAATTCCAGCTTGCGCCATTGATGAAAAAGAAACGTATGATCGCCACTCTTCATGGGATAAATCTTTTTATATTCTTCCTTGCCGTCAGCGCCTGCCTGTACTAATACAATTTTTTTATCCAACACTCTCGTACTCAATGGTGCATATAAGAATGTATAAGGCTGGTCCTCGTGGATCAATCGATGCAGTTCATGTGTGAGCTGCCGTTGCCGATCTCGATTATATTCTTGACGAATACGGACAATGAGCTCATCCGCCCGTTGACTCGTATACCCCATAAAATTCAGTTGCTGGGGACCCGCCTGACTCGAGTGCCAAATTTGATAGAGATCAGGATCAATGCCCATGCTCCATCCCAATACGACAGCATCAAAGTCTCCAGTGTTCACGAAATCTCCCAAAAACACAGCCCATTCAAACACTTGAGTATTGACTTTTACTCCAATTTTTTTCCACGCGTTTTGCGCAATAATCATCAGATTTTTTCGAATCGGATTTCCGTTGTTGGTAATCAAGTTAAATTGAAAAATCTTTCCATCCTTTTCTAACCAGCCGTCTTCATTCTTGTGCCAACCAGCATCATGAAAGATGACTTGTGCCTCTTGAGGATCGTAGGGCAGGGGTTGAATAGAAGGGTCATACCATTCGGTATTTTTCGGATAGGGGCCAGTAGTGCGTTCGCCTTCTTCATACATCAGATATTGAATGATTTCATCCACATTGATCGCCATGCCTAAGGCCTTCCGAATGTCCGCATCAGCAAACAAGGGTTTCCGATTGTTATAGCCAATGTAGGTATAGGCAAACCCTAAACTGGAAAACCACTGATACGTGGAATCGTTCTTATAGCGATCGACCTGATGTGGTTGTGCCCCGTAAAAGTCGATGGCTCCTGTGCGAAACTCGACTTCTTGCGTAAAGAGTTCAGGAATAATCCGCATGAAATAGTCCTGATATTGGGCAGGGCCTTCCCAATACGTATCGAAACGCTCGAGATGAATAAATTCATCCCCTTGCCATTCCACAAACTGAAATCGTCCACTGCCAATGGGATGACGGTTGAATTGACTATCCCGCATCCCAAAGCTTTCTTGAGCGTCCTCTGATAAACCGCGTTCTTGTTTTTCACGAGTCAGAGCCACATCATTGAGCAAATGCTCAGGAAGGATGCCCATCGTCCAGGCATTGATCGCCGGGGAGTAGAGTCGCTTATAAATAATTTTCACTGTATATTTATCCACAATCTCCACGGTTTTAATTGGCTCGAAATCCGGCGTCCGTGGCGAGAGGTTTTTCGGATTCATGATCGCTTCATACGTAAATTTCACATCGCCGGCATCGAATTCATGCCCATCTTGAAACGTCACACCCTCTCGAAGATGTAACACAATGGTCGGGTTATGCTCTCCGACAGGAAGAATTTCTGGAAATTTTTCGCGCAGAGCCTGTTCGATTTCTTTGGTGAGATCTTCTTGAGGACGAATCATTTCTTCATAAGGAAAATGCTCAAAATACTGTTCCCCGAGAATGGGTTTCAGACGATCAAATAAATCTTGGTCGACCTGGGAAAGGGTAAAGGCCACTCGCTCCAGAACATCTACTGTCACACGTACGTCTTTGAGCTGCGGCCGTCCCTCTTTACTCGGCAACAATAAAGAAACAGTCTCTTCCCTTTGAATAGCCGGCAAGAGTTCAAGCGATTGGACATAGTTTTTCAGACCTTCGTCCGTTCCTGTTTTCCATGCTGCATGTATTTTTTGAAAAAGCCTGGCTCCAGTCACCTCTGTTCCATCAGGAAACCGATGATAGGGGTTCACCACAAGATACGCCCGTTCGAAAATCTGCCAATCGGTTGCCAAGCGACCGCGTAAGTCTAAATTCTCATCTAAATCCAAGAGTCCCTCAAATACTTGGTTCACAATTCCAGAACTCGCCGAGTCGGCATTCAAAATGGGGTTGAGGATCTTCGCATCTCCACTAGAGGCTTCAATATAGGTCACTAGACGATTCGGGTTTCCTGCCGCTTGATTTTCGTAAGTCGGTACCCAAAAAAAAGATTGGAGTAGCAGAAGGACGAGGACAAGGGGAATGAAGAGAAGGAGACGTTTAACAATCATGTAGGTTAGGGATAACCGGAAAAGCTAAATTACTTCAATGATATCAAGAACATTCTGAGGAAGCCATGCCTGATTGTTGTTATGCACAGAATATCAACAATGCAAATATTCCGGTAGCCCCGCAAACGATATCCGCAACCAATTCATTTTAACCTTGCAGTCTTTTTTGGATTTCGCTACACTTCGCGTTCCTTTTTTTGACATTCTTTGTTTGATCAGTACGGCCATGAACATTTTGTACAGCGTTGCTCAGCAACAAAACTTTCTGAATTCACGTGCAGTGCCGCCAGGCACATCATTCGGTTTTCTACCCTTCTCTCATCAATTCGGGATGAGCTCTGTGTCCTATTCGTCTTTATTTTTCTCCCAATGTGACGTTCGACACACAGAGTGCTTTTACCTGGATAGTCTGTTGAAGGAGGGTTGTTCATGGAGGACCGATCTCATTCGCGCACCGTCTTAATCGTTGACGACCATCAAGGTCTGATTTCTCTCATCCAACGGTGCCTCTCTCGTGAAGGGTTTCAGACCGCCTTCGCTCATAGTGGTGAAGAAGCCATCACGTGGCTCTCACACCATCACGCCGATCTTCTCATTTTGGATTTACAACTCGCTGATATGTCCGGCGAAGATCTCATCCACCTTCTCAACCAACGTGCTCTCACACTTCCGTTTATCGTCATCACAGGTCAAGGCAACGAACGTCTTGCGGTAAAGATGATGAAGCAAGGCGCCCGCGATTATTTCATTAAAGACAGCAGTCTCATCGAACTTCTTCCGACAATTGTGGCGCAAACATTTGAGCAGATCAATCAGGAACAACGACTCAGTCTCACCGAAGAGGCTTTGCGCGAGGAACGCGAGCGCATGGCCATTACACTGTCCTCAATTGTGGAAGGTGTCTTCACAACCGACCAACGAGGCCGCATTACCTACATGAATCACATGGCAGAAGAACTGAGCGGATGGAAACAGCAAGACGCCATGGGGCGGTCTATTGAGGAAGTTGTCCGATTTCTTCATGCAGGAGTGAATGAACAGGACACTCATCCCGTCACACATGTGCTAGACGTTGGCTCTCCGCTCCACCCTCTTGATCATTTTCCCTTGTTCGATCAGACCAAAGGGGAACGACCGGTGGTCTATAACGTGTCTCCTTTACGACGATCAGACGGCAGCCTCTTAGGAGCCGTATTGATTCTGCGTGATATGACCGAGCGAATCAAACTCGATGAGGAACGACTGAAAGCCAGCAAATTGGATTCTTTAGGCCTTCTTGCTGGAGGCATTGCCCATGACTTCAATAATCTCCTCACTACTATTCTGGGCAATCTTTCCCTGACAAAAACTTGGGTGAACTCCAGAGATCAGTTATTCACCTTCTTATCCGAAGCAGAGAATGCGTCGCTGCATGCCAAAAAACTCACGCAACAACTCCTCACCTTTGCGAAAGGAGGATCTCCCCTCAAAAAACTCTCAGCCTTGCAGCAGGTCATCTCTGAATCCGCGACGTTTGCCCTCTCAGGATCATCCATACACTGCCAATGTGACATCCCGGAAGACATGTGGCTCATCCAGGCCGATGAAGGACAAATCAGCCAAGTGATTCACAATCTGGCCGTCAACGCACAACAAGCCATGCCCACAGGTGGCACACTCGCCATTTGCGGAAAAAATGTCACACTCACAGCTGGACAGGTCAAGCAAAAGAATCTGTCAACACCGGGAAATTTCATTCGATTAACTTTTCAAGATACGGGCAACGGCATTTCACCTCATGTCTTGCCCAAGATTTTTGATCCGTACTTTACAACAAAACCAACGTCCAGTGGACTTGGCTTGAGTACAGCCTACTCCATCATCAAAAATCATCATGGCACCATTACCGCGGCTTCAATTCGTGGCGAGGGTTCAACCTTTGTCATTTACCTACCGGCAGCCAAGAAAATGAGTGATACCCCTCAGATTGCACCATTACCATTGGTCGGAGAAGGACGCGTTCTGGTTATGGATGACGAAGAATCCATTCGCCTTGTGTTAGGCGAAATGCTCAGACACCTAGGATACGAGGTACACTGTGTTGCCGAAGGACATGAAGCGCTTGAACGCTATCAAGAAGCGTATCATGCGCATCAGCCATTTAAGGCTGTCATTTTGGATTTAACTGTCAAGGGAGGCTTGGGCGGAAAAGAAACCGTGCAACAACTACGGAAATTTGATCCGCACGTCAAAGCCATAGTGGCCAGTGGGTACTGCAACGATACGGTGCTCTCAAACTACGCACGGTTTGGATTTCATGGCGTCGTGGCCAAACCATTCCGACTCGCAGAATTAAGTCAGGCACTGAATCAAATCACCGCCTGATTCAACTTAAAAATGGCAGGTGGGTAGGATATTGCGATGCGCCAATTGACGAGGTCGCCTATAATTCTATTTTAACCGCGCCTTCTTCAACAACAGTTGTGTAGGATTTGATATTGCTGGACGGATTGTTCACGCAATGTCCAGTTTTCACATTATATTCCCAACCGTGCCATGGACAGGTCACAGTCTCTCCATCTAGATCACCTTCACCTAACGGACCGCCTCGATGAAGGCACGTATTATCCGTCACATGAAACGCTCCGTCCACATTGAACACAGCCAAACACTTATCTTTTACGTCCACGACGATGCCATTACCCACATCCACCTCATCGGTTTTCGCTATGTGAATCCACTCTCCCATGTCCCCTCCTCTCAACACGAGCAATTTCTAAAAATCTATGTTGACTTGTCACTCATTCAGCACATCAAGCCCAATTAATCCACACCGAGCCTTCTTCTTCCCCTACCGTGCGCTCCATAACATTGCCCACCAGATTGTGAGACCTTTCGACTCTGCTCAGGGCACACTCGTCGAAGCATCTCGCTCGACCATGAGTGCATCGAGCTGGGTACAGATTCTTCGTTGCACTCAGAATGATAATATGATGCTGAATAGTTACGTTGGTTTCTGTATTGGATCCTTAATTTTTTTGAGCAAACTTGATAAGGGAGGCGCGGTCGCCTCCTGCTCTTCAGTTTTCTGTAATTGGCTCACCAATGTTCGTACAATCTGGAAAAAGGCTTTCGTCTGCGGAGACTCCGGGTCACTGACCACAATGGGACTACCCTTATCGCCCCCTTCCCGAATAGCCGGATCCAAAGGAATGCGACCAAGAAATGGGATCTCGAATTTTTTTGCCGCCTGTTCACCCCCGCCAGAGGAAAAAATATCAGTGCGCTCACCACAATGTCCACACACAAAATAACTCATATTTTCCACGACACCCAGTAACGGCACGTTCACTTTTTTGAACATCATCATGCCTTTTCGAACATCGGAGAGTGCGACCTCCTGTGGGGTTGTCACGGTAATGGCCCCGGTTAACGGCACGAGCTGAGAAAGCGTCAACGGCACATCCCCTGTTCCTGGCGGAAGATCAATCAACAAATAATCAAGTTCGCCCCAGACAACATCCCGGAAAAATTGTTGAATAGCGGAATGGACCATCGGACCTCGCCATACCACAGGCGTGTCCTCAGGAACAAAAAATCCCATCGAGATGACTTTCACGCCCTGTCCTTCGGCGGGAGTGATTTTCTCTCCTTCTTTGATAGGCTCTTTCGTCACCCCAATCATCATCGGAATATTCGGTCCATATATATCCGCATCCATCACCCCGACAGCATAGCCTTTTTGCTTAAGGGCGACCGCCATATTCACCGCCACCGTCGACTTACCCACTCCACCTTTTCCGCTACTCACGGCAATGATATGCTTGACACCAGGAAGTAAACTCTCCTCCGGTTGATTCCCTGCAGCAGCGGGTTGTGGAGGATGTTGTTCTTCAGCCATAAACCTTCTCCTTCGTAAAAACTCATTGGTGCATCCTGTCTAGCATGCAACGGAATGAAGACACAAGACTCTTCACCTCGCCATCAACGCAATCCTCCCTTCAGCCTCGTCTACTGACGAAACGGAAACAGAGGATCGGCCAACACACACGAATACCGAGAGGAAGACGAGAAATGTGAGGGGAGCCCGCCTAACCTAGTTGGGTCGCAAACTTTTTACGCGAACGCCCAATGAGTGGCTCATGATGATTCTTGCGATTATTCGCAATAACAGGGTCCAATATTTCACCACACGTAATGCATCTCCAGCCTGAAAAATACATGGTGCCAGCTTCATCGGCCACATCACCAAATTTATCTTGAATCATAATTCCCTGACACCGTGGACAATTCATAGACACAACTCCTTGCTGAAACGCCATACATAAAAAATGAATTCGTAGGGCTTAACAGACAGCAAGTAATATACCGCGGCATAAATCACATAAGCTGTTGATTTTTAAGTATTTATTAAATAGAATGCGATTTGAATTGTTTCAAAATGAAACATTTCATTGACTATGTCTTTCGCAATAAGTAACTTAAGTAATTGTTTATATTGCATATTTTATGCTTAGATACGTAAAGGTATCATATAGATCCAAAATGAAACGCGACAAAATTATATCTACATCCTATGAACTCAAATTTTGAATGCATCTGGCTGTCGCCTATCAAAACGATTCAAGCTCTCTGCCTTTATGTTTATGAGTGTTTCCCAAAAAGAATAGTAAAGAGAATATTGTGGAAGAGATCATAAATCAGCTATATCATTCAGGTTGTATTTCGCTTCAGAGTGGAAGAACGTTGCTTAGGTAAGCTATTTTCACGAATTCGTGCAAAGCAACATTCCCTAAAAAAACATATGCGGGTTGGCCTCAAGCATATATTCATTCAATGAAAATACTAAGCGATACAAGTTACATGAGTACGTGCAAGATTACTCTCGACAGGAGAACAGGTTGAGTATCTCTCATACACTCATTCCCCCATCTCGGCATAGCTCACATATGGCCGACACCAGCCACATCACTCGAGAAGCAAGGGTCAGGACAGCACTCCTGTTGGCTGCCGGAACCGGAACGCGCTTGCAGCCATTGACCCTGGATGCCCCCAAGTGTCTCACTGAGGTCGGAGGCATTCCGATCCTCGAACGATTGATCAATAATCTTCGAGTACAGGGGTTTAGAAGGCTGATTGTGGTGATTGGGTACTTGGGTGGTTGTATCCAGGAATTTCTTGGGCAGCGCACGGGTGATATGCGGGTTGATTACGTCCTTAATCCAGACTACCGGATCACCAATAACATCTACTCCCTCTGGCTGGCCAGGCAGCAGATCCATGAGCCATTTTTACTGATAGAAAGTGATCTGGTGTTTGAAGCCTGCATGCTGGATAACATGCTTCAACCTGATAAGATGGCGATTTCCAGAATTCTCCCCTGGATGAATGGCACCACAGTCGAGCTTGGGTCTCAAGGACGTGTGACGGCCTTTCGCCGTCGTGGTGATATGGATACTACTGCACACCAATACAAATCGGTCAATCTCTACAGCCTCTCCATTCCTACATGGAACAAGATTGAGAAACGATTACACCGCTATATCGTGAAAGGCAGGCTCGACGAATATTACGAAGTGGTTTTTTCAGAAATGGTAGCTGACAGGACACTCTCTTTCGACGCAGTCTTCTTCGATGCTAACCGATGGTATGAAATTGATACATTGACAGATCTGCTGGAGGCGGAGGCGATGTTTACTCCCCTCCGTTCCATTGATCGCCGCTCATTGAGGGACCTCGGACCGGCGGCAAATCTTGCCTGAGATCAATCACGCCTCAGTCAACCGATACTGGGAAAACGTCAAGTCCTCGATCCTCGGCCCATACATGATGGACGATTTCGGCTTCCCTGTGGGTGCCGGAGATTTCCGTTTCCGTGGAGAGACCAGCATCGTCCAGCGCTTACTGTGCGGCGAAAAAAACCAGGGGGCAGCTCTGGATCTCGGTAGTGGCGTCGGATATTGGGCTGAGGAATTTGCCCGCAGCTTCAACAAAGTAGTCGCGGTCGAAGGCAGCCGGACACTCTACCAAGCACTGAAAGAACGATGCGCTCCCTATTCCAACGTTCACACCATGCATGGTGATGTCATGTCGTTCGAACCCAAAGGACCCTACAGTCTTGTGTTCTTCGGTGGCCTGCTCATGTACCTCGACGAACATGACGTGATTGCTCTGTTGCAAAAGTTGATCCCGTGTCTTGAACCGGATGGGATGATCCTCTGTCGCGAATCGACAGTTCGAGGTGAGACGCTGACGCGCACTGGCAACTACTCCGTCGTCTATCGTTCTGTGCCTGACTATACCCGCATCTTCACGCAATGCGGGTTAACACTCCAGCACCTTGAAAGAAATGAACCCTATATATTTACACAAATTGGGTGTGAGCTGATCGAAAAATGGAAGCAGATCGTCCCGGAGTCATTACATGCTCTTCAATTTGTCGGTCGCCTTACCTACTGGGGCATGCGTTTGGGGACGCCTTGGATCACACGACTCCCTCAGGTTCTCGGAATGTCGTTTCCATATCTGGAAAATCACTTTTTTGTGCTGAGGACACGAGAGTAGGCTCATGAGTAACGGATAAATCTACACGTATGGACAAACACCACGGAAATTTTCTCTATCGAAACCTGGCGAATATCGTGTCGATTCTCGGCGTGCTGCCCTTAACGCTCCTCTTCCTGGAAGATGGGTATCGTTATGTGATCCCGTTGATCATTTTCAATAATGTGATGGATGACCTTGATGGCATTCTCGCAGCCAAATTACATATCCGAAGCCGGTTTGGTGCCGATCTTGATAATGTCTGTGATGCCGTTGCCCATGGAGTGTTGGTCCTGGCAGTAGGTGCGCATTTCAACGGACTGGTTTTAGGGGTGAGTATGATCGCTGCAGCTGCAGTTATTCTTCGTGCCACGTCGCGGGTCAATCCCGATGCAGTACCTGGCGTTGGTTCCCCGACCAATGAACTCATGCGCCACATGCTGTTCATCCTCCTTTTAACCCAGATATATGCTGTTAACCCCGGAGTGTATCTGATTCTCATATTCCTCTTGCATTCAATAACGATGATCATGCCGTTCAAGTTACCTATCCTTATTCGAGATCTGTCCAAAACCGCCACAGCAACGTTATTTTTGAACATGACGCTGGTAGCGGCATGGCTCATACCAGCGGTCACACCACTCATAGCCGCAGCCTTCATTGGCACCTACTTATATTCATTAGTCGTTGGTGGTAGCCAATGGATCAAAGACCGCGAGAAAATCACGAGTGTTTAGAATGAGGGTTGGAAACGACGACAAAACGGACATGAGGCAATCATGGCCTGAAGGAATGCGGCGTTACGCGCGACATCACTTTATGCGTATGCCAAATTGTTTGACTTTTCGCCATAAGGTGGAGCGACCAATCCCTAACTGCTGAGAGGCCTCTTTGAAATGCCAGCCGGATTTATCTAACGCTCGGCAAATGGCCTGACGCTCAATCGCTTCCAACGATTCTGAATCCGTCCATTCTCGATGTTCCCGAGAATATCGTTGCAAATCAGCAGGAAGATGCTCAAATTGAATGGTATCCTCCTCACAACAGACAAACGCATGCTCGATCATATTTTGCAATTCGCGGATGTTCCCGGGGAAAGGGTACTGTTCAAGAGCCATAAGCGATTCAGGAGAAAGTCTAGTGATCTGCTTGCCCATTTCCCGATTGAATTTTTCTTGATAATGATTCACAAGTAATGGAATATCGCCTGATCGCTCTCGAAGCGGTGGGAGTGCAATAGGTATGACACGAATCCGATAATATAAATCCTCTCGAAAGCGACCTTCCCGAACGGCATCTTCCAGATTTCGATTCGTCGCGGCCACAATTCGCACATCCACATGAATTGTGTCATTTGACCCAACCCGTTCAAATTGTCCACGTTCAAGGACTCCCAGCAATTTCACCTGCGAAGCCATACTTATCTCACCAATTTCATCCAGAAAGATTGTTCCGCCGTTGGCAATCTCAAACCGGCCGGGTTTGTCGACATAGGCATTCGTGAAAGCGCCTTTCACATGACCATAGAGTTCGCTTTCTAATAAACCTTCCGACAAACTTGAGACATTCACGACAACAAACGGTGCCTGTCTTCGTGGACTATGCGCATGCAAGGCATACGCAATTAATTCCTTCCCTGTTCCACTCTCGCCCGTAATCAAGACAGAAGATTTCGATGCGGCAATGGATGGAAGCTTGGCAAACATGCTTTGCATGAGAGGGCTGCGGCCTACAATATGATCGAATTGAACTTGCTCACCCAAACGTTGTTTGAGCTCTGAAACCTCGGCCGTTTTGGCACACAGTTCTCGAACAAGGGAAATATCCCGGATGACCTCGATTAACCCAATCAGTTTCCCCTCTTTGTCCAACAAGAAGTCTGTGTTGATACTCACAGGCATCTGTCTGCCATCCCGACGACGAACCATGGCTTCAAAATTCGAAACCCGTTCACCCCGAAGTGCACGCTCCAACACACAATCTTGACTTGAACAAATATTGCTTTGCACTAACACATCACATGCGAGCAAGAGTTCAGAGTCTGGCACTTGATACCCCAACATGGTTTGCATGGCACGATTCAAAAACGTCACACGCTTGTGCAAGTCAATGGTAATGACACCATCACTAATACAATCTAAGATAGCTTCTGCTCCGCTGGAACGTGATTTGGATTCTGTGTTTGCCATAGGACTCATGCCTTTAACCTACGTTGAGCGATTTATATGGATGAGATGTGCCAAGACCTTGGGATGACAGGATATTGAAAACAACGCAGGCAGACCCGTTTGGTCTGTCGAGGCTTTTCAAAAACGCTGACGCACAAGGAATTGGTGCAGATCAACACACACAATTGCTCAATTTAGGTTTAATGTTGGTATTCTATACTCGACCTTTTCTTTCATGAATTGTTATGTTAGGAACATATGAAGCAAATAAAAACAAGAAGTGAAGAGTACGCAGTAAAGAGTGAAAAAAGCAGCTACTCTCTTTGTGTTAAAAATCAGTCTTATCTTGTGTAGACTCCCATAGTGTAAGACAACCCAGCTCCCTTCCACAAATCCCTGACTAAAACGCACTTACGACCCTCCACTACAACATCTCATGAATGTCCTGCCTACCCTCGCACAACTGCCTTTCCCGGAAATCGATCCAATATTTTTTAGTATTGGCCCTCTGGCATTCCGGTGGTACGGCCTCATGTATCTCTTGGGCCTCGGTGGCGCCTATTGGCTGATTAAGACCAGGGCAGCTCAAAAACACATCGCGCTCCCGGCCCAAACATTGTCCGATTTAATTGTGTTTGCTGCCTTTGGTGTCTTTATCGGCGGACGCGTGGGATACGTTCTGTTTTATAACCTGCCATTTTATCTTGACCATCCTCTCCAATTGTTTGCAGTATGGGAAGGGGGCATGTCTTTCCATGGGGGATTACTTGCGGTCTGTGTGGCCCTTGCGCTCTTTTGTAAAAAACGTGGCTTACCCATGGCCGCCGTTGCTGATTTGGCGGCAGGAGCGGCTCCAATTGGCCTAGGCTTTGGACGAATGGGAAACTTTATCAATGGCGAATTATTTGGGCGCACCACTGATGTAGAGTGGTGTATGGTCTTTCCACAGGGTGGACCTGAATGCCGGCATCCCTCCCAACTCTATGAAGCCGGACTTGAGGGTATTGCCCTCTTCCTTCTGCTCACGATCATCAATCGTTGGACAACGCCACAGGGAACGATATTTTGGGCCTTCATCAGCGGCTATGGCGTCGCCAGATTTTCCGTCGAGTTTTTTCGTGAACCCGACAGTCATTTAGGATTCATCTTTCAATGGGTCACCATGGGCCAACTCCTCTGCATCCCCATGATCGCCCTCGGCACGTTCATGATTATCCGAGGATATCGACGTTCTAAGTCTTCTTCTTAAATAATTGATATAACTCTTCCCCTTTTCTCTCTTTTCTA
>QIMB01000431.1 GCA_003233615.1 Nitrospirota bacterium | reverse complement strand
ACCCGACCTTCCGCGGCCAAACGTTGCACTGTCTTAATAATATTTTGTTGCGCCAATTCCACTTCACTCAGCTTGACGGGGCCTCGCGTCTCCATATCCTCTTTCAAGGATTCAGCCGCACGGCTGGACATATTGTTCATGAATTTATCGCGCAGCAGTCCTTCCACCGGCTTGAGGGCCAAGAGTAATTCTTCCTTACTGACTTCACGCAACACTTCTTGCATACCCCGGTCATCAACAGTTTCGAGATCTTCAAATACAAACATTTTTCCGCGTATTTCTTCAGCCACATCAGGATCTGTCGATTCCAGAGATGTAAAAATCTCACCCTCCACATTCTTTTTGACAGAATTCAAAATTTCGGCAACCAGACCTGTTCCACCAACAGGCACGGCATTTTTAGAAGCTCCCAGGCGCAGTTCCTCCTCGAGCACCGCGTTTAATTCATCCACCATATTTGGAGACACTTCTTCTGTTGTCGCTAAGCGATACACCACGGCATCTCGTTTATGAGCAGGAAGCAAGGACAACACTTGTGCGGCTTGTTCCGACTCTAAATTCGCTAAAATGAGGGCGCCCGTTTGCGGATGTTCATACGTTAACAAGTTTGCAATTGACACGGCATCTAACGACTTCAGTGTCTCAAACCCGGCATTTTCAGAATTATTGAGTGAACTGAGAATACGACGAGCCTTATCTTTTCCCAATGCTGCATTCAGAATTTTCGCCAAATACGTTTTTCCTTCAACGCTTAAGCCTGTGGCTCCTGCTAATTGCATATATTCCTTTAACACATAGCGATGTTCTTCCTGGCCAACATTCACCAAGGCCCCTAAATAAGCCCCAATTTGCCGAATGTCTTTTTGGTCTAAGACTTTCAACACTTCAACGGCTGCACTCTCGCCAATGGCCAGTAATAAAATCGCGGACTTTTCATATCCTGATAAGTTATCACTCACCGTTTAGACCTTTTGTTCTTCTTTAATCCAGGTTCGAATCACTTGAGCGGCCGTTGCAGGATTATCGGTAGCAAGCTTTAACGCTTCGTCTTGTGGAGTCACAGAAATTTGTGCTTCATATTCAGTCACTGTTGCAGGCAACCCTGTTTGGGGCAGGACTACCGGCGAGGCAGAAGACTTACTCAGATTCAAAGCCATCGGTCGAATCACAAACCAGAGAACCATCACACCGAGGAAGAAAAACAATATGGGCTTGAGGAATCCTCCCCACGTTGCCAAGAATGACTGGACGCCAGCAGTCATCCCTTCTTCGCCTTCCAAAAACTCAGGTGTTGTGAATGGCACATTCAGCATTTCAATTTGATCACCACGTTTTTCTGAAAATCCAACTGCATTTTTTACGATTTTAAGGAGGTTTTCCATTTCTTGCTCAGATCGTGGGACATATGTCTTATCTGCGGAAACCGCATCCTCAGCCTGTCCCTCTTTAATTTCTACAGCCTCATACGTCCCATCTACCAACACCGCCACACTGAGCTGTTTGATCAAACCGGTGGGCTCAATGATCTTCATGACTTTACGATTCACTTCGTAATTCACCGTTTCATTCTTACGCTTGGCTTCCTTGGGTCCCTTTCCCCCTATTGTCTTCTGTGCATTAGGAAGATTGCTCCCTACTCCAGGAGCTCCCCCTTGAATGCCTTGTTGGCCCCCTTGCTCAATGACTTTTTCTTGACTTTTATTTTCACTGCGAACCACTTGACTGTCAGGATCAAAAATTTCTTCGGTAATTTCAACTTGACGAAATTCCAATGGAGCTGTGACTCGCACGACGGATGAATCTCGCCCCAACACTTTATCCAACATGGTCTGAACCCGGTGTTCCAAATCCTGTTCCACGCGACGTTGCGTATCGATTTGCGTTGACGACATGAGCGCATCTTTATCCGCAGAACTTTTACTCAGCACTTCGCCATGGCTATTCACGACCGTCACTTGACCGGGATCTAATCCTTCAACGCTACTCGCCACCAAATGCACGATTCCTTGTACCTGCGCCCCTCCTAAGGGGTTACCTCGCTTCATGGTCAAAACCACTGCCGCTTGAGCCGGCTTTTGTTCAGACGCAAATAGACGTTTTTCAGGAATCACTAAATGCACACGCACCCGATCGACTTGCGAAATCTGGCCAATGGTGCGAGCCAACTCTCCCTGTAGTGCACGACGATAATTCATTTGTTGAGTGAAGGGTGTGACACCTAACCCGGTACGATCGAAAATTTCGAACCCTACGCCGGCAGATTCAGGAAGGCCCGCTGATGCTAACTGGAGGCGTAATTCATGGACACGTTCGGCAGGAACAGTAATCGTATTGCCACCTTCTCCAATCTCATACGTCACCCCTTGTTTCCCGAGTTCTTGAATAATGGCTCGCGTGTCTTCCGAATCTAATTGGGAAAAAAGGATTACCAGTTCTGGTTCCTTGCCCAGAATCATCAACATGGGAATCGTGGCAATGGCTAACGCCAAGATCACCACAACCCCAATACGCTGCCCTAACGTTAGGGCCTGAAAATTCGTGACAAGACTTTCTGAAAATGTCGCCATATCTTCCTATTTTCTACAAAAACGATACAGGTGTGAGAAGGGAGAAGCACAAGAGAAGAAAAGCGTTCGGATCTCTTCCCAATTTCAATCCGCACTTCTTTACTCCTTCCTTCGCCCTTCTGCCATCCACCTTTTACTTCTTCCTTCCGTCCTAGACCTGCATCCGCATGACTTCTTGGTACGCATCGATCATCTTATTTCTCACTTGCATCAGTAACTGGAATGACAGGCCGGCTTTTTCCCCGGCAATCACCGCTTGGTGAATATTGAAATTTTCACCTTTCGCCACAGCCTCTCCCAAACGACCAGCTTCATGCTGCATGGAATTGACAGCCTCCACCGCATTTTTCAGCAAATCGCTAAATCCTTGGCTTGATTGAGCGGTCCCCTTAAGCGTTGAAGCCCCAAAGGGTTCCGGAATGCTTTCAATACCCTTAATCAATATGGGATCCATAATATTTCCTTTCTTAAATAGTAAGGAGTGAGGAGCACAGTACAGAACATCTGATCTGTCATTTCCGTCATTGTTCTTTAGCTTCTTCCCTCACGCCATACTCCTTGCTGTTGTGCGCTTCTCCCTTTTCACGCCTAACGCCACACGAATTAACATTCTACCGTCCCATCTCCAATGCCCGCAGAGTCATCGTTTTCCCCGTCTCCATCACTGCAATACTTGCTTCATAGGCCCTGGTTGCTGACATAAGATTCACCATTTCCTCGATGGGATTGACGTTGGGAAGATGCAGATAGCCTTTGTCATCAGCATCCGGGTGATTTGGCTCATACACTTGGCGCAGAGGACGCGAATCCTGAATAATATCGACAACTTTGACTCCAGACGGTCCTGACGGGTCACCAAACGCACTATCAAAGACCGAGTGAAATGATTTCTCAGGAGACATTGTTTGAAACACGACATCTCGCCGAATATACGGACCACCATTGGGTGAACGTGTGGATTCAGCGTTGGCTAGATTCCCGGCAATGATGTTCAATCGCTGTCTTTGCGCATCCAATGACGACCCGACAATGGCAAATACTCGATCAATATCCATATCTTCCTCCTATTCTAAAATAGTGAGAAGGCAGAAGTGAGATGTGAGAAGCAACATGAAAGAAGCCTTGCCTTCTCTTCTCCCGTCTCTCTTCTCCCATCTACCTTCTCCCTTCCCCTCATCGCCCTTCAGCTATCGCCTTTTTCCATCCTTCAAAACGACCATCTAAAAATTGACTCACGGCCATATAGAGAAGAGTATTTTCTGCCATGAGGGTCATTTCTTTTTCGAGAGTGACGGTATTCTCATCGATCCCCGCTCCAGCATCTTGTTTGACCGTTTGCTCAAAAATTTGATCCTCAACCGAACGTCCCCCTAAATGCTGTGGATGGGTTGCCACCGAATTCAACGAACCCTCACCACGCAACGCCGCTGCAAAGGTCTCAGGAAATGGTAGGTGCCTGGCCTTATAGCCTGGCGTTTCTTCATTCGCAATGTTGGAAGCAATTGTTTCATGAATACCACTCCGCACATCTAATGCGCGTTCAAATAAGACAGTCCCTTTATCCCACGGAGAAATCATCATCGGGGCCTCCCTTCCACCATCATTTTCTGAGTGTCGTTCAGACTATCTGCGCTGCTGAACGAGATGCTTCGACTCCGCTCAGGATGACAGAGGAATGTCCGCTTCACGTCTTTTGCGCCTTACGCCTTACGAATGTTCCCCTACACACCTAATGACAGTCCCCCGTTCAATTGCCGATACTCTCGCAATTTATTGCGTAATGTACGAATACTAATCCCTAAGGTTCTGGCAGCATGCGTTCGATTACTATTATGCGCTTCTAATGTACGAAGAATGAGGTCTCGCTCCATTTCCCAAATGGTTCCAGTTGGCGCATGCGTGGGACTGGACGTTAATCCAGGTTCATCAAATTGAAAATGTTCGACTTGCAATGGCCCATTGTCAGCCAGCAACACCCCTCGCTCAATCACATTTTCTAATTCACGAACATTGCCTCGCCATGGCTGACTTTTCAAATACATCATGGCCTCATCAGAAATGCCTTTCCACGGACGGTTGTTTCGACGAAATGAGCGATGCGTAAATTGCTCTGCCAACAATTGAATATCCTCTGGCCGATCCCGTAACGGCGGAAGAGTGAAAGGCATGACGCTCAACCTGTAATACACATCTTCTCGAAACCGCCCGGCTTGAACTTCCTGTGCAAGATTTCTGTTCGTGGTGACAATCACCCGCACATCCACTTTCACTGGCCTCTGCGAGCCTAAACGATCAACTTCACGTTCCTGGAGAACCCGTAACAACTTGGCCTGCAGGCCTAGACTCATCTCTCCGATCTCATCCAATAAAATGGTTCCTTGATGAGCCAGTTCAAATTTTCCAGCACGCCGGGCGAGAGCCCCGGTAAATGCCCCTTTCTCGTATCCAAACAATTCACTTTCTAAGAGGCCTTCAGGCAATGCCGCACAATTAATGGCAACAAACGGTTGATGGGCGCGTGTGCTCTTTTGATGGATATGCCGAGCCAGCACTTCTTTTCCCGTCCCGCTTTCCCCTTGAATCAAAATTGTTGCTGAGCTACTTGCGACCATATCCAGCATTTTTAAGGTTTGCAGTACTTTAGGGTCTCGAGTCAGAAACCCTTGTGGTTTCTCACCATCTGATGTGTGACCTTGGGGCTCATTCGTCACATAGCGGGGTTCACTCCGATCCTCATCCAGTTGCTTGATAAGCTTCTCTAGACGATCAAACGGAAAGGGTTTTTGGAGAAAATCAGTTGCTCCATATTTCAGGGCTTCCACCGCGACATCCACACCTCCATAGGCCGTCATCACGACAACGGGCATTTGATAGCCTTGGGTCCGGACTTCTCGTAAGAAATCCATCCCTCCTTTTCCAGGTAGATTCAAGTCGGTGAGTACCAGCCACGGGGCATCTCGTTCAACATACTCTAAGCCCTCATGCCCATCTCTCGCGACCGTGACCTCATAACCATGTTGGCTTAACACTGTGCTTAATGCTGTCTGCAACTCTTCATCATCTTCAACAACGAGGATGCCTCGACTCACCTCACTCCCGGTCTCTAGCATGCCATGCTCCTTTACTGAGGGAAAAAGAGTTCAACTGTTGTCCCTTTTCCTTCTTGACTGGTGATCTCAATTACACCGCGATGAATCTGCATAATCTGCTTCACGATAGAAAGACCAAGGCCCGTGCCTCCCTTTCGTGTGGAATAAAACGGACGGAACATATGCGAGAGCCCTTCCTCTGACATCCCGCAACCAGAGTCACGGATACGAAAGATCGTCCCCTGCTCAAGAACTTCTCCTTCTTGTTTTGTGATGCGACGTGATTCTTGTCGGTACTGTATTTCGATCATGCTATCCGGCTTGGATGCATGAATCGCGTTGATCACAAGATTGAGCATTACCTGTTTCACTAAAGATTCATGCCCCTTGAAGGTAGACAGCTGTCCATCGTTATGACGATGAATTGTTACGCGTTTTTTTCGTAGAGGATACATCGCTAACAATTCCACATCATCAAGTAAGGTACAAATATGTATGGGTTCATGCTCGGTCTCTAAAGGAGCACTGAACACCAACATATTCGACACTAAATGATCTAAGGTTCGAACGGCTTGAATACAATGATCAGCCAACTCCTGCCGCTCTTTCTGGCTATGATGGTTACGTCTCAATAAGGTGGCAAACCACTCAATACTCGAGAGAGGATTTCGAATTTCATGGGCAAGACTCGCCACTTTTTCTCCAAGGCTCATTAAACGACGATGATGCTCTTCCTTCGATGGCTGCATGCTTGGAGAGAAAGGAGCATCATCTACTTTTTTTTGAATAGACACATGCAATGATCGATTGCGAACAGCTGGAAGAGCACGCGCATTGCGCGGCACGCGTTTCTGTTTCCAATCTGTCGGCTGATCCCACAACGACACTCCAGCTGTTTTAGCTCCCTTCATGTACCCTCCCGACTAGCAATGCTTCTTGTAAAGAAAATTCTTCCAACACCGCGACAGCAGCAGTACGAATAGTATTTTCGAATTCCGGTGCCCGTGTGTGTAATTGCCGAACTTCTGCCAAAAGACTTCTCGCTTTGGTCGCACTTCCTTGATAATCGAGTGAAAGCCCCGATCGATACTTAGCCCAGACCTTCAAGGCTTCTGATGCCTTGGAAGACAGTACGTGTTCGTACTGCGACTCAGCATCGGCAAAATCACCTTGATCAAATTGAAAGTCTCCCAACCGCACGACATTCACCATATCCAAAGGATCAAGAGCCACCACCTGTTGTAAATCCAGTAGCGCTAACTCTGGCTTCCATTCCTTTTGATACGCCAGGGCACGATGACGAAGGACGTAACGCTGTAACGCCGCATCATGCGTCTGCGTTAATACATCTGATAAGTGTTGAATGGCTTGTCCATAGTCTTGACGACCTACGGATTCCATGCCCAGGGCTGTGGAGACTTCAGCCCGCCACTGACCTTGAGGATACTCGTGTACATATATCTCACCCGCCTCTCGTACCAATTGACTCTTGCCTTGGCCCTCAGCGAGAAAAACTTTTTGTGCAAAGATTTCTTCCCGCAAAGGACTCTTCGGATGGTCTTGTAATAATTGGTCGTACCACTGCATGGCTTTCCCGGGAAGATTGATATGTTGATAGGCTTGAGCCACCCTCCTGACATGTTCACGTGTGAGGGGGATTACATGAAACGCTTCCCGTTGATCTTCATGGAATTTGAGCAATGAGACCCAGGCTTGCTGATCGTAGAACATGTGAATTTCCTGATTCAGGACAACACTTAATCGTTGCTGAGCTTCCTGACGCCCTCTTTCTGAGGTTGCCACAATCGCCACAGACCGAAGAGACTCGATGGCCGCTGAAATATCTTCTAAAATGACGTTGCCTCGTCCCATCCACAACAAGCTTTCTTCGACAATATCCGGCTCCGGGGCATGACTCAATATTCGAGCTGTTTCCACAACATTATCCCAGGACACTGATATATAAAGGTCTAGGTCATTCAACCGTTGATAGACATGTGCCCACTCTTCCTTCGAATGGTCTCGGGACAAAAACTCGACGACCCATCTGATTTGTGCTGCTTGCCCTCGACGGCCAGCTTCCTGTCCTCCAAATCGCTGCGTTGCCTGTTCCGCAAACCATAAGGACAAGAATTCATGGCCATCTTGTTGTAATTTTTCAGAAATACGATTTAATGCTTGACCGGCAATTTTCTTCTGAGGATGAAGATTAACCGTTGTCAAAAATCTCGGAATCGCCTTTTGGGAGTCCCCAACTTCCACTTCGGTCAATCCGTAATAATACGAAGATTGCTCAGATTCTCGAATAAGATCGGGGCTTTCAGCTTCGACCACGCGATACCAATAGTAGGCTTGACCCCAGACCTTGGACATCGCTGTGGCATCAGCCAATCCTAAGGCCCCACTGGCTCGATGGGCTTCCCATTTTGGCTCTTCGACAACTCGACGAAGTATCAAAGCAGCCTCAAGAAATTGTTGTTTTTTCAAATACCCCAAACCCGCTTCGACCATGATTCCACCTGCCAGGGGATGCTCAGGGTAGACACTAAGAAATTCTTCAAACAAGGCATTCGCTTCTGAATGCCATCCAGCATCCCAATAGAATTGTCCCATCATGCATAGCGCCCACGGGGCATACGCACTATCCGGGTGTGCAACTTTCATCGCTTGTAGCCGCTCAATCTGTGTCAAAAAATCTTTCCCTGGTTCTTCGGTGACATCAGGAAGTGAGGCCACAGCCCACTCTGCGCCATCCGCAAAGACTCCTTTGTCATTGGCCAAGAGATATGTAGCAAACATTTCTCTCGCTTCCACCAAAGCATTCGTTTCCATAGCCTTCTGACCTTCATGTATAAGATGCGGCATAACCATCTCTTGTGGATGATGCCAGGTAAATTCCGAGCAGGCCCCACCCGCTGCCGTACTGGGCCAGAGGACAGCTACCCCGACAATCCAGAGAAATCGACCCATGATTCACATTCCTCCAACATGCTAAGACCTATTTCAGCAAAAACCGGACCCGAGAATTTCTTACCTGGCTCAAAATAGCCGACCGGGAAATTTTGTTGAAAAATGAGGGTTTTTTACGCAGAATGCGCTGCTGGGAAGAAACTGCAGCCGTCAATGAGTTGACGAAAGGGTCAGAACTTCAGGCTGATTGAGAAGGCGGAGTCAGCGTCCACATCTGAAAGGGGCTGTTGAGTATTATCACACGCATGCCCGTACATGTCCGAGGGGCGATCGACGTCAGCAGCCAAGAGAATGTTCAAAAAAGCATGTCCTGAGCCCTGCCGAAGGAAAGGCCACAGCCTTTTTGACGCGCGGAGCGTCCTCTCAGTACGTGAGCACGACAAAAGGGCGACCTGCCTGCGCGAAGCCGCTTTCAGCCTTCGTAGCTACTTCGGCGAAGGAGGCCCGGCGAAGGCAGGGAACGCCGCTGGCGGCTTTTTTCAACATTCCCTGGGAAAAAGCCATACATGAAGTTCGGCGCGTCCATCGATGGAGCTCAGGACAAGACTGATTGGATTTTTTGGGTCATCCCCGCGTGGGAGAAGATTTCTCAAAGCCCGTATGGACGGACGACAGGAAGGAATAGAAGAAACCTAGAAAACGCTTCAAATTATTTGGCGCCAACCAGATCTTCAGGGGGTGTGGTGCGTTGAGCCACCACTTCAGCAAGAGACTTCTTTTTCAACTTTTCAATGAGGGTCGTCCGGTTAATCTGGAGGAGCCGAGCGGCTTTGCTTTTTACCCAATTGGTTCGCTCAAGAGCTTCGAGAATCAACCGATTTTCAAATTCTTCTACTGCACGAGAAAGATCCATTCCGCCAACTGGAATAGCCGCAGACATCGTGGGAAGGTGATCCGATGGGAGACGGCGAATTTTCTCAGGTAAATCTTTAGGTTCTATCAAGCCTCGTCGTTTCAATATGGCAATTCGCTCAACAATATTACCAAGTTCCCGCACATTGCCAGGCCACGGATATTCACACAATAAGGCCATGGCCTGATCGGAGACACCAGTCAATTCCGCTTTACGACGATCATTAAACATCTCGATAAAATGTTGTAACAAGAGAGGAATATCCTCAACTCGTTGGCGCAAAGGTGGAACCAGCACGGGCACGACGTTCAGGCGGTAAAAAAGGTCTTCCCTGAATTGTTTGGCCGCAACTAAATTCTCGAGATCTTGATTCGTCGCCGCGATCACTCGGGCATCTGATTTATATGTCCGGGTTCCTCCAACTCGCTCAAACGTTCGCTCCTGGAGAACTCGAAGGAGTTTGACCTGAAGAGGAGGACTCAAATCGCCGATTTCGTCTAAGAAAATCGTTCCGCCAGAGGCTAACTCAAAACGACCAACACGCACCGCCACCGCTCCGGTAAACGCCCCTCTTTCATGACCGAACAACTCGCTCTCTAACAGGGCTTCAGGAATAGCCCCGCAATTCACCGGTATGAGATTTCCCTGACACCGAGTACTATTGGCATGAATCGTCTGGGCGATGAGCTCCTTACCCGTCCCACTTTCTCCTAAAATAAGAACGGTACTATCGGTATCTGCCACACAATCGACAAGTTCAAACACTTCTTTCATGACCGGACTGGAGCTCACGAGCTTTCCTAAACTAAATTGTCCTTTGACTGTTTTTCTTAGTGCCCTATTCTCATCTTGGAGTGATTTCACCCGTAAAGCACTAGACACTGTGGCACTCAAGACATCGACGGAAAAGGGCTTGGACAAGAAATCAAAAGCACCTGCTTTAATCGCATTCACGGCCAATTCGACAGACCCATACCCGGTCATCACCACCGTCACGGGACGGGACGGCCATTGATTCATCTGCTGAACGAGTTCAATCCCATTGAGGTCTGGCAACATGACATCGGTTAACACCAGGTCAAAAGGAGACGATTCGGCCAAGACAAGAGCTTGTTTTCCTGAATCAGTTTCCGTGACATCGTGACCTTCATCTTCCAACTGAAGTTTAATGGTTTCCCTGACATCCTGTTTATCTTCCACTACAAGAATTCTGGCCGCTCGATTTCTCATCGGGGATTCAGTAAACATTGCTGACTCCATGACTCGTCTCCCTCATAATTCACACGACCCACAATGGGAATGTTGAAAAAATCTGCCAGCGGCGCTCTCGCTGTTTTGTCGTGCGCTCATACTGAGAATACACTCCGCGCGTCCCAAAAGCTGCGGCTTTTCCTTCGGCACGGCTCAGGACACGACTGGACGAACGTTTTTGATCATTCCCTTGGCTACTGACGTCCATCGCACCTCGGTCATGTACGGGCTTGTGCACGGGATACTATTCAACAGCCCGCACAATTCATTAAACGAGCATCGGCACCGTTAATGTTACAATTCACAATATGCCAAACCATAGCTACCGTATTTTACCGGAGAGGTCAAGGGCGCATACACGGGTTCCTCAAGATGCTTCTCATGCTCCCTCTTGTCTCTCGGTCTCATAATCATGCGTACTTTCGACACTTTTTCGCAAGTCCTGGCCTTCTCCATGCCTCTCCTATAGGTGACTTAGGGCTCGCGACATAACAAATTCGGATCTTCATACCAGTTTTAGGGCGATCTTCACTTGCGCAACTCTCAGTGTACGTCTTTCTACTCTTCGGCTTTACTCCTTTCGATCGACCTCTTCTGCCCACAATCCTGACACAACTCATCTGGATCATCCAGCAGGGTGAATCCTTTGTATTGTTTGGCAAACGCTTAAGGATTACGTTTCAATTGCCGACAAGTTATTTAGAACCATAACAGCCTCTGAATTCAAAAGAAAAGGCAACCATATGGATACTGCTCTCCCCCCCGAACATGTCTCAATGCCCATATTCATCTTGTTTGATACACAAACTGGATACCTCTATGGCCACCTCTTCGCAACCGGACCAGAAGACCCCTTTCTCCAAGAGGTCATTCAATGGTGGAGCCACTACTGCTCCAATACACCCATCGGCGTAGATTATCCCGGACTCACCCAACAACCGCAGCCAACGGCCAGCCTCTCATCTAATTAACGAAATCTCCAAAGGGAATGTTGAAAAAAGTCGCCAGCGGCGTTCCCTGCCTTCGCCGGGCCTCCTTCGCCGAAGTAGCTACGAAGGCTGAAAGCGGCTACGCGCAGGCAGGTTGCCCTTTTGTCGTACTCACGTACTGAGAGGACGCTCCGCGCGTCAAAAAGGCTGCGGCCTTTCCTTTGGCAAGGCTCAGGACAGGACTGGACGAACTTTTTCAAACATTCCCTTGCCAACTGACGCCGATCGCACATCAAGCATTTCCTGGCTTTGACAGTGATAATATTCAACAGCTTCCCAAAGTATGGAGTCAGGAGTAAATAATAAGATGTAAAACGATCGGCCGTTTTGTTCCTGCCTCTTGTTCCTATAAACCTACGCCTTACTCCTCACTTCTGACTTATTCTTACGCTTTACGCCTCTCTTCTCACTTTGAACCTCTACCTTCTGATTTTTTCTTTTTCATAATCCCCTTAAGGCAATTCTGCCCATATCGCCAGCCCAGACCGAAACACCAGTTTACGATCTGAGAGGTGCAGAATTGCGACATTGTCATTGATCTGTATCTCTGAACCATGAGTACGCACTGGCAAATCCTCAGAAAAAAACCCTCCGGTGAAGGCAGAAAAGGCAAGCACTCGTCGATTGGTCACGTAGAGAGCAACGTGATCCTCAATAGCAAAATCAAGTAGATCTTCCCCTGCTCCCCATGCCTCTCGTTTCCACCGGGCCGTCTCAGTCTGAAATCCATATACAACATCATGGCCGTGAACAATCACCATCCGTGGCGTCACCGTCCACGCCAGGATCTTTTCACTAGGAGCCACCCGGATCTCCACCCATCGTTTTAGGACAGCAGAAAATCCCAGCAACCGTATCGACGTGTGCACAAATCCTGTCAAACCCTTTGCTTCCATCCCGATGATCCGTTCACCAGCACCTAAACGTTGCCTGGCAATGCCTTCTCCCAGCGTGATCGCAAAGACTGTGCCTCGAGCGGCCGTAATACTTACTTGGTCAGTCACCACTTCCTGATGACCCATGCCCTCCCCTGACCAACTGACTAGACTCAACACAAGCATAACAAGGATCCGATAGGCTGGTAGAATGCTCACAGCGCGACTACTCCTCATTACCGATAATCCCAAGGCACACCACGATCTCCGTCCATAATGGGTCCTAAAATGGACTTCATCAGTTGTGTGACATTTCCTTGAGAACCCCACAGTCCTGTCAGGCTGATCAAGAAGTCATATTGCTCGCGATCAGGAAACCGCAGATAATACAGTCCCACTGAAAAACAACGACAGGGATTTTGATAGAGTGCGACCACATCGAGTTCAGCCGTCTCGCCGGTACGGAAGTCATGGTACCAACGAGAGCCGACCGTAAACCCTCCCGGCAATCGCACGCCTCCTCCCGCAGTGAGAAACTGAATTTTCTCAGCTGGCGCAAGCACTTCGTTGAATGAAACGGGATTCCAGATATCTCCTCGTCGAGTCCGTGAACCTGCCTTGGAGTACCGTTGTCCAACCGAGAGATACCACGCACGATGGCCCTGAATCAGTCCATCGATATTCAATTGTGTGACGTCTGTGTTTTTGTGATCAAAAAAGGCATCAACCCTGAGATCAAACGCAGAGAGAAAATTTGGGAATCCCAAGGGTTGATGAAATTCCCCACGTGTCCAAATATCCGAAAACTTTGAGGCTAAAGGTGGAGGATCTCCCACATGGTAACTTTGCGCGAATAACAGGTTGACCCATGTGCTGGATCCACCGGCCTGACCTTGATGGCTTACCCGGTTTTTCAGAGAATAGGTAAGAAGACTCTTATTGATCAAATCATCCACCGCATCAATCTGCACCAATTTGGATTGTTTGGTTTGCGGAACAAATTCATAGATTACACGTGGCTCAAGGGAATGTCGTAGCCAATTATTCTGGCCCAGCACAAACCGCTTGGTCAGGTTACTAAACGCTTCGGCGGCAACCCAGTAGGTTTCTCTGGACTGGCGAGACGAATCGGTTGCTCCACGGGAGTAGGCAACTTCACGGAATTTCACCTGGGGACGAAACCCCATCGTATGACCCACATGCAACCCTTCAAGAGACATACCTGGCAAGAAATCCAATCGGCTCACTCGAAATCCTTCTTCCCGCCAAAAATGGACAAATGTCGTATCTGCCGTTAATGCGACTGGACTCCCCAATAATGCAGGATTCACAAATCGGTGACCGATTTCTGGCAACCGTTGGAAGGTTGCGTCACCTCCCGCATTCAGTGGTTGAAGATATTGGCCCAAGAGATACAGGGCTCCATGATCTAATCGCTGCAACAAGGTGAGATTGGATTCCTGGCTGGGTAACGCTCGTTGAACTCCAGAACTACTCAAATCCTGTAAAAGCTGCTGATCAGTGGAATAATTCAGGTTCATGCGAAACAAAAGATCAGGTGTAAACTGTTGGGTATGAGCACCGCGAAATTGCAATCGCTTCCGGTTTTGCTCCGTGTCATACAAGGCTTTCATCAGCCATTCCCCTTTGGCCTGGCGACTCCAGACATATCGATAATCCAAGTCACCCCCAAAACCTCGCTTGGTGAGAATTCTTGGAGAAATCGTCAAATCCTGGCTAGGACTAATTGCCCAAAAGAATCCTTGTCGATATGTAAAGCCAAATGCATTGTCGATACCAATCGTCGGAGTGAGTAACCCGGATTTGCGACCAGCTCCTAAAGGATATTGAAAGGTTGGCAGCGGGATGATGGGAACATCATTCACATTGAACCACACGCCTTTTCCAGACAGGCTATCTTCATAATCTAAATCTACATCATCAAACGTGAAACGCCATGCCGGAATTTCACCATCCTTCGCATCACAATTCGTAAATGAACCGTCCTTGACTTGATAATGCGTTTCAGAAAAACGCTGGAGGCGTCGCCCGGTCACAAAAGAATTCTTTTCACTAGAAAAAATTTTTCCGCTGGTGATAACTCCGGCTTCCGTGTTCATATTCAGCTCAAGTTGTTCTGCCCATACATCGGCATGCCCATCACGGAGATGCACATGGCCAACCGCAATCAGGCGGCCTGTCAACTTCTGAAGAGTCACGTCATCGGCGAGAAGTCGAACAGACCCTCGACTCACATCAACAGCTCCAATTGCATGATACTCTTCCCGTTCCTGATCATATTCAATTCGATCCGCTGTAATTTCAACCGCGGATCCACGGGAATTCGCCGTATTGACAACTTGTGTAGGTGAAAGCTCTGCAGCAAATACCACTGAGGGGATACTGCAGATACCAAGTAGAAGCACAAACAGCCATCGGACGACGCTCACCTATCTCACCATCCTTCATACGTACCTATAGATGAAGATGGCTGAGTCACATATTTCAAGACTTCTCCAACCAGAAACAAGGACCCAGTAATACAAATCAGATCAGAGGGACGGGCAATGCGGTGAGCCTGGCGATACGCTTCCCAAGAATCAGCAATGGCACAGAGCGTTACAGAATCACGCGGCACAGCCTTCCATAGTTCATCAACTGTCGCGGCTCGACTCATATGAGGTTGCGTGACAATCAAGGTATCAACAAGAGGGAGTAAGATCTGCAAATATTCGGTATGATTTTTATCCTGCATCATCCCGAGAACGACTATAAGTTTTCGACCAGGACAATCATGAAGTTGTGACTGAAGAAAGTCAAACAAGACCCGTGCTCCTAAAGGGTTGTGAGCTCCATCCAAGATGACCATCGGATCATGTTGAATGATTTCTAGACGGCCCTTCCAGCGAACATGTTGCAACCCGGCTTTGACAGCATCGACTGAAAGCGGAAAACGCTCGGCAGTGGCCGTCTCCAGTAAGGCCAACGCACCGCCGGCATTGCGCATCTGATGTCGTCCAAGCAAATTCGTCTGGAGACTGAAAAACTGCTCTCGACACCCATGGTACGAAAATTCGGCTTGACCGGTTTCGGCAATAGAAAAGTCTTGTCCATATCGAAATACCGGGGCATCATTCTTGTGAGCAATCTCTTCAATTACCTGACTGACGCTGTCAGGCATCTTCCCCAACACTACTGGAGCATGTTGAGAAATGATGCCAGCTTTTTCTCGCGCAATTTCTGGAAGTGTGTGCCCGAGATACGCCTCATGGTCAAGTCCAATCCCTGTGATAAGCACGCCTAAGGGATTCAACACATTCGTCGCATCATACCGTCCACCTAAGCCCACTTCGATAATAGCGATGTCTACGTCTTGATCAAAGAAATACTGAAAGGCCATCGCCGTCGTGAATTCAAAGAACGTTAGGGAGCCTCGTGAATCAGCGACTTGACGAATGCGCGCGGTCAATTCACAAACATGGGCTTCGGAGATATCCTCACCTTGTACGCGAATGCGTTCTCGGAAATCGATTAAATGCGGTGAAGTATACAAGCCCACTCGATAACCACCGGCTTGCAACATGGCCGACACCATTGCAGCTGACGAACCCTTCCCATTCGTTCCACCAATATGCAGCGTAGCATATGTTTGCTGAGGGTGATCTAAACGTTGAAGAAGATGTGTGATGGCATCAAGACCAAGCTTGACGCCAAAACGATGCAGGGCAAACAGATAGTCAAGCGTTTCTGGATAGGTTAACACGCGAGTCGCCAAATGATCGGCAAAGAACGAACGAGGAGGGAGCAGCCTAAGCGGACATTGCACGTGCTCCACAATGCATGAGCAACGTGGCTAAGGTATCTTTCAGGATTTTCCGTTGTACGATTTGATCAATCATACCATGATCCATTAAAAACTCAGCACGTTGAAACCCTTCAGGTAACCGTTGTTTGATGGTCTGCTCAATCACACGCGGACCGGCAAACCCAATGAGAGCCTTGGGCTCCGCAAGAATGATATCACCCAACATCGCCACGCTGGCGGTTACTCCACCAAAAGTTGGATCCGTTAGTAATACAACATAGGGCAACCGGGCTTCCTGAAGGTTGGCAATGGCCGAAGCCGTTTTCGCCATCTGCATGAGAGACAACATGCCCTCTTGCATCCGTGCGCCCCCGGAGGTAGTCACCAACAAAAACGGCAAGCGTTCAACCACCGCCCGATCAATGGCACGACAAATCTTTTCCCCTACCACTGAACCCATACTGCCACCCATAAACGAAAAATTAAAAATTCCCACAGCTACCAGGAATTCTCGTATCTGGAAAGAACCAGTGAGAATAGCTTCCTGTCTATTTGTTTTTCGCTGAGCATTGTGAATGCGGGTTTGATAGGGAAGGGTATCTTCAAATTCTAATGGATCATTGGGTGCAAGATCAGCATCCCACTCTTGAAACGTTCCAGCATCAGCAATCAGGTCCACCCGCTCTTCAATCGACATGGGAAAATGATACGAGCATTTGGGGCACACTTTGAGATTTCGCTCAACTTCACGTTTAAAGATCGTCGCCCGGCAAACCGTACATTTGATCCACATGCCTTCCATGATATTGACAGAATTCCCCTTCGAATCCTCCGGCTTACTCCGCTTAAACCATCCCATAACAGACTATATCCTTTTTTGTTGATGGAGAAGACGAATAGACAATCATGTTAGGAATGAGCATGAGAAAACACAGGGAAAGGAAAAGAGCATGTAACCATTCAAGCACGTCACGCCCACACCACGCCCTCTCCTTGCCGTCTCGTATACTCCATGAACATTGCCCTCCAGATTGCCATGCTGAGACGAAAGCGAAGCATCTCGTTTAACCATGGGGGCGACGGACTGGGTACAGATTCTTCATCGACTCAGAATGATAATATGGTGCTGAATAATTCCAACAGAATTACCAAAGAGAATATCGAGCTGTCATCTCATGACAACTAAAAAAACTCTAGCACAAGGTGAGAGAACCGGCAAGGAAAGCGTGAATGAGAGACCTGAAGAATAAAGAAAGATCATGTCGTCTAGAAGACAACCAGCAACACTACGAAGCTTCACCCACCCCTGGCATGCATCTCCAAATGCGGGTCTTGACGTAATCGTTCAATATCAATGAATCGTCCGCGGCCGGTGCTACTTTCCAACTTCTTACGCTCTTCCGCACCGCGATCGCGACGAGTCTCCCAGACAGACTGGATCATCGACACCATATCTTCACGTGAGCGCCTGGCTCGAATAGGCTTTCGCAAATCCAAACCGGATTTCGCATACAGACACAAATACCACATACCATCAGCCGTCAAGCGACTACGATCACATGTTGAACAAAATGGCATGGTCGTGGACGGGATAATACCAAATATGGTTCCATCAGAAAGACGAAATCGTTGCGCTGGAGCCGAGCTCATCTCGTGAAGCGGCTCAATCGTCCCATAATACGCGCTCAACAGGGCAAGAATCTCTTTGCGCGACAGAACTTTATCAGCCGACCAATCATTTGCTCCGCCAACATCCATATATTCAATAAACCGCACTTCACCATTGACGCGTT
>QIMB01000001.1 GCA_003233615.1 Nitrospirota bacterium | reverse complement strand
CTTCATATCGCTTAGGGTTCACGAAACATACCTTCCCAGAGTTCGCGCCAAGATTTGGGGCAGATTAGGTCGATCTGAGGGAGCACAACCGCAGGCGTAGCAAGGCCTACGCTGAGGATTGCGCGAGTAAAGATCGGGCCAAGCTGTTCTGAAGATGGGATGCGAAAGTGGGAAGTTATTGTTTCGTGAACCCTTAGGATAAACTACGGTAGTGGGAAAGGCCCTGTGGCGATATGGACCGCGAGTCATCGGCTGTTAACATTTCAATCAATCTTCCTAATAGTCTTACCATTCTCAGGATTCTGTTAATCCCTGTTTTTGTTGGGCTTTTACTCTATGCCCATTATGATGCCGCTCTTATAACCCTCCTCATCGCTGCCTTGACCGACATCCTGGATGGGATGATTGCCCGTATTACCGACCAACAGACTCGTCTGGGGGAATACCTGGATCCTCTTGCCGACAAACTTCTATTGATGTCGGCTATCGTCACGTTGTCTGTTTTGGGTTTTATTCCCATTTGGGCAGTGATTATCGTGGTGAGTCGTGATGCCATTTTATTAACAGGTACGGTTGTAGCCAATTTGACTGACACGGCTATCGATATTTCGCCCACGGCTATGGGCAAGGGTACCACCTTTGCTCAAATTTGTTATGTGATGACGGTGATGTTGTATATGACAGAGAATATTCCTGTTTTCTTGGTGGATCCGTTGTTATGGATCATGGTGATTCTCACGGTGGGATCTGGTGTGCATTATTTGCTACGTGGGATTCAGTGGGTGAATGGCTCCAATGCGAAGACGGAGACGAAGGGACCCCCCCCGTGATTCGTGAACGCGTGGGTCATCAGTTAGTCGAGGCGAAGGTAGTGTCATCGGACGATCTTGCCCAAGCCTTGGTGATTCAAAAGAGTGAAGGCGGGAGACTTGGGAGTATTTTAGTTCATATGGGAGTGCTTCCCGAGGCTACCCTGTTGGAATTTTTGAGTCAGCAGTATGGTGTTCCTACCGTGGAGCTTTCCACATGTTCCTTTGACCATGATCTGTTATCACTCCTTCCGAAAACGCTCGTACAACAGCATTTAGTTGTGCCAGTCAAAAAAACGGCTTCCCGGTTAACGTTGGCTATGGCCGATCCCACGAATGCTTCGTTGCTGGATGAACTCCGGTTCAGAACAGGCCTTCATATTACGCCGATGGTGGCGTCTGAATCAGATATTCGCACGACAATTAGTCAGGCATATGGTCAGACTCATAATGGATCTGCCTCAAAGCAGAGTTTCGTGTCTGGAAATGGGGATGCCGATCAAAAGGCTAGTGAGGTGAGTCCCCTGTCGTCGTCATCTCCCGCTACTTTTGACCGGGGGACGACTATGCCACAGATTGGTGCTTCCGCCTCCTCTGCGAGTCACACACACACATTCACCATTGGACGGGATGCCTCGGCGGTGGATGTGGTGAATGCTCTAGTTCAACAGGCTATTGAGATGGATGCGAGCGATATTCATGTTGAACCGTTGGAAAGTATGGTTCGCATTCGTTTTCGGTTAGATGGAGTGTTGCGACCCATTCATAATCTTCCCAAAGATCTTCATCAGTCGTTGCTGGCTCGCCTCAAAATTTTATCAGACTTAGATATCGCTGAGCGACGGTTGCCACAAGATGGGCGGATGAAAATCGATGAATTCCCACAGGTCGACATCCGTGTGGCTATTTTGCCGTGTTTGTTTGGCGAAAAAGCCGTCTTGCGTTTGTTAAATCAGTCGGGTCTGGCCTTGCATCTTACCAATCTTGGGTTGGATCAACCTGATTTAGACCGAGTGATCAGCGCCTTAGAGAATCCTTATGGCATGATTTTGGTCACCGGCCCAACCGGGAGCGGTAAAACCACAACGCTCTATAGTGCGCTGCAATATCTCAACACCCCTCACATGAATATTGTCACCGTGGAAGACCCGGTGGAGTTTCAAATTCAGGGAATCAATCAATTGCAAATTCACGAGGAGATTGGCTTGAGCTTTTCCATGGGATTGCGATCATTCTTACGTCAAGATCCTGACGTCATGATGGTCGGAGAAATTCGTGATCGAGAAACTGCCAAAATTGCCATTCAAGCTTCACTGACCGGGCACCGCGTCTTATCCACGCTCCATACGATGAATGGGCCTGGAGCAATCACGCGCCTTCTTGATATGGGGGTTGAGCCCTTTCTCGTCTCGTCAGCTATCTCCTTGATTATTGGGCAACGACTTGTACGGAAAATTTGTCAACACTGTTCGGAGCTGGACACAGTTTCGCCTGTTCACTTAAGAAATGTTGGATGTACTGAGGAAATGATCGGGACAGTGCATGCGATGAAAGGGCGTGGGTGCGAACGGTGTCATATGACAGGATACAAAGGGCGGATGGCGTTATTTGAAATATTGCCGATAGTTGAAAAGCTACATGAGTATATTTTATCTCGTGCCTCGACCAGTGAAATACAAGCTTGTGCCGTGCGGGAAGGGTTTCGAACCTTACGTCAAGCAGGGTTGGTCGCGGTACAGCAAGGGCACACAACGATCAATGAAATTTTAACAGAAACGAGTGACGATAGATTGTCGGCACGCCTCAATGAGGAGCCTGTGAAGTAGATGGAACTGTTGGATCTGTTACGAGCATTGCGTGAGCAAGGGGGCTCGGATTTGCACCTCGTTGCAGACAGTGTTCCCCGTCTTCGCGTTGATGGCCAGTTGAAGCCGATGAACGCGGCAATACTCAGGAGCCATACTGTGAGCCGATTTGCCGAAAGTTTGCTTACCGAAGAACAGCAACATCAGTTGGCGAAGGACGGCGAATGGGATGGTGCCCATACGGTACCCGAAGTCGGTCGATTTCGGTTTCATGTGTATACGCAACGGGATTCTTTGGCCATGGCCGTTCGTGCGGTTTCCGATACCACCCCCTCCTTAGATCAGCTAGGGGTGCCATCTGTTGTGAAAGGTTTGATGCAAAAGTCACAGGGCCTTGTTTTGGTCACTGGCCCAACGGGCAGTGGAAAAAGTACGACGTTAGCCGCGATGTTGGATCATGTAAACCAGGAACGGCAAGCGCATATTGTCTCGCTTGAAGATCCTATTGAAGTGTTGCATGCCCACAAGAAGAGCCTCGTTTCTCAAATTGAAGTAGGTTCCGATGTTCGGGAATTTCAGTCAGCGCTGAAGGGTATTTTACGTCAAGATCCCGATGTGGTGTTCTTAGGGGAATTGCGGGATCGGGAGACGATTCACGCAGCACTGACCATGGCTGAAACCGGACACTTGACCGTGGCCACCTTACATACCAATTCTGCCATTCAATCCCTAACCAGGCTGATCTCTGTTTTTCCTGCCCACCAACAACCAGAGGTTCGTGTCCAATTGTCGATGGTCTTAGAGGGCATTGTGTCGCAACGGTTGGTGTCCCGGCTAGAAGGAGGCGGGAGGGTCTTGGCCCTGGAAATTATGATTCTTTCTTCTGCCATTCGTACTCTCATTCGCGAAGATAAATTCCATCAAATCTATTCCATGATGCAAACCGGGCACGTCCAATATAGTATGCAGACCATGAATCAGGCGCTGGCTGATTTAGTGAACCAAAAGGTGATTGATTCGGAATCGGCATTCACGCTTACCTCGTTTCCAGAAGAATTAACTAAGTTATTGGAACGCTCGGGCCGTGTTCGAGTATCCGTGATGTCGTAAATGATCGTGAGGGGTGTACACGTGAGGAGTGAACAGTAAAGAGTAAGGAGAGGAAATCGAGGGAAGAGCATGAGCATGATATGCACGTTTCCCTTCTCACTTCTCAAGCTGTTCTTTTTGGGGTAGGCACATAATCTAGGACGAGTGAGAAACGCATACGATGCCGACATTTCATTACATGGGGAAAAGTCCCGTGGGGCAGTCCATTGAAGGGGAAATCGTGGCGATCTCTTCTCGTGAAGCCATTGAACTGTTGCGTCGGCAGGATATGTTCGTGACTCACCTCAGAGAAAAAGTGATCGGTGTGTTTGATAGCAGTCAATGGAAAATTTTTTGGAGAAAGCCCCGTGTGACGAAGAAGGAGCTCGTCGTGTTTACCCATCAATTTGCGACGTTGATTCAAGCGGGTGTGCCTCTGTTGGAATGTTTGGATATTTTAGGAACCGAAGCAGAAAACCCGGCCTGGGAGCCAATTGTCAGTCGCATACGTGCCGATGTGGAACAGGGAGCGTTGTTAGCGAAAGCACTTGAGTCTTTTCCTGGTATTTTTCATGAATTTTATCGACGAATGGTCGAAGTTGGAGAAACCACTGGTCGGTTGGATGAGAGTTTGGCGCAGTTAGCCGTCTATCTCGATAAGCAAGCTCAGTTACGGGCAAAAATCATTTCCTCGTTGGCCTATCCTGCAGTTCTTGTGACGGTGTCGTTGATGGTCTTTGTGCTACTACTCGTTTGGGTCGTGCCACTGTTTTCAGGACTTTTTCAAGAATTTGGCGAATCTCTTCCGTGGTTGACCCAGGTCGTTATTCATCTTGCTGATGGCTTACGAGAGCATGGGCTGGTTTTGGTAGGGCTGCTGGCGAGCCTGGTGTTGGGCGGCCGCATGATGTTGGCCAATGTAAAGAGCCGTCAGATAATGGATGGGATACTCTTGCGTCTGCCTCTAGTCGGGGCAATTTTCCAAAAAACGGCGATCGTGCGATTTGCTCGAACATTGGGGTTTTTGGTTCGTCGAGGCGTCCCGCTGTTAACAGGGTTGTCGGTGGCTGCAACGGTGACAGGTAATTCTGTGATTGAGACCAGCATTACAAAGGTTGCGATTGAGGTTCAAGATGGAAAATTGCTTTCAGAGACACTACGGGCCAGTGGCGCGTTTCCCCCCATGGTGACACAAATGATTAAAGTCGGTGAGTCGACCGGGTCATTAGACATCATGCTTGAGAAGATCGCTGATTTATTTGAACAAGAAGTGGACCGAGTCGTTGCCACGATGACATCTGTGTTGGAGCCTTGCGTTATCGTTGTTGTGGGCAGTGGGATTGCGCTTGTCGTTGTGGCCATGTATCTTCCCATCTTTTCTATTGGATCGATCATTGGGTAGAAGGAGGATGAATCGTGAGTGACGGTGTTGCCTCCGAACAGGAAATTATTGTCCAGGCTCCGGCTAAGGTGAATCTCTGTATTCGTGTCTTAGATTGCTTGCCGAATGGTTATCACGAATTGTGGTCTCTCATGCATTCGGTTGATCTGTTCGATTGCCTCCGAATTCGCTTGAACCCTCATCATGATCGTATCCAATTAACGTGTGACAATGTTGGTCTACCGGTTGATCAAAGAAATCTCGTGTACCGTGCAGTTGAGGGTGTGTTTCGACGGGCTGAACGGTCAGTTGGAGTAGATATCGAATTGAAAAAGGCGATTCCTCTTGCAGCGGGTTTGGGCGGTGGAAGCAGTAATGCGGCGGCGGCCATCTATGGTATAAATCAATTGCTGAATTTAGGGTGGGGACTTTCTGAAATGTGTGAAATTGGAGCCGAATTAGGAAGCGATGTTTCCTTCTTCTTTCACGCACCTTGTGCTCTTGTCCGAGGTTGGGGCCAAGAGGTCACCCCCTGTATGATTGAGGGTACACGATGGGTGGTGTTAGTGAATCCAGGATTTCCCATCGAGACAAAATGGGCCTATGCGCAATTGGCATCTCGTCGGTCCGTTATTTCTCCATTGGCTCCATGGACTCAAGGGGTGGAGACCACGCTGAAGGTATCTTGGGAAGAGGTGATCGAGTCGATGGAAAATGATTTTGAATTATCGTTATTTCCCGTCTACCCGATTTTAGGATTTATCAAAGAAAAACTTTGTGATCTCGGGGCCCAGGCAGCGCTGTTGTCGGGAAGCGGCGCCACGGTGTTTGGCGTCTTTGAGACTCCCGAGTGTGCGCAGGAAGCATCCACTCAGTTACGGCGCGATACGCAATGGCATGTCTTTGACGTTCCAATGGGAGCCTCACCTTTGCCCCATTACTCCCTTCAGCATGAAACCTCTACTGCGGCCTCCCAGCCTGACCGTTGGATATGAGTTGACAAGTAACAGATTTTCGCATTAACTTTCCCCTGTTTTTTGTCAAGTTGATCCATCTAGTTACGTTACGTCTCATCTGGAAGGTACGCGAAAGATATGCCACGTGAACTCAAGCTATTTACGGGGAATTCCAACCTGGCCTTGGCCACAGAAATTGCTGAATATATTGGACAGGAATTGAGCGAAGCGACCGTTACGACCTTCAGTGACGGCGAGACACGTGTCCGTATTGATGAGAATGTGCGAGGCGGGGATGTGTTTCTGATTCAGTCCTGTTGCCATCCAGTGAATTCCTCGATCATGGAGTTGTTGTTATTGCTTGATGCCGTCAAGCGGTCTTCGGCTTCACGGATTACAGCGGTTATTCCGTATTATGGGTATGGCCGACAAGACCGGAAGGATCAACCTCGAGTACCGATCAGCGCCAAGTTGATTGCTGATATCTTAACTGTAGCGGGCGCCAATCGAATTTTGACAATGGATTTGCATGCAGGACCTATACAAGGATTTTTCGATATCCCGGTTGACCATCTGTATGCGATGCCAGTGCTGCTGGAGTATATTAAAAAACAACAGTTGTCTGATATGGTGATTGTTTCTCCCGATGCCGGAGGGGTGGAGCGGGCCAGGGCCTTTGCCAAACGCTTGAATTCTTCTTTGGCGATTATCGATAAACGTCGGGAATCACCCAATCAAGCAGAGGTGATGAATATTATCGGTGACGTCAAAGGCATGAATGCCCTTTTGTTTGATGATATGATCGATACTGCCGGCACTATTGTCCAAACAGCGCAAACATGCTTAGATAACGGAGCCCTCTCAGTTTGGGCGGGTTGTACCCACCCAGTCTTATCTGGACCTGCGCTGACACGAATAGAGGGTTCCTGTTTGCGCGAAGTTGTGGTGACCAATACGATTCCGTTAAGTGGCAAAGAGCAGCAATGTTCAAAGTTAAAGGCTCTTTCCGTTGCTCCGCTGTTGGGAGAGGCCATATTGAGAATACATCGAGAGGAATCTGTGACCTCCTTGTTTGTGTAGGGGCGAGAATCCATAGTAACGAGGTTAGAATATTTACATTCTTGTGTTGTGAAGAAGAGGATACCATCATGAAATACGAACTAGAGGTAGAAAGACGAGAAAAGGCAGGGAAAGGGGTTGCGCGGCAGTTGCGTTTTCAAGGGAAGATCCCCGGGGTGTTATATGGAGGTGGAAAATCCCAATTTTTTGCTTTGGAACATAATGTGGCGAGAAAGTTGGTATTATCTCAAGTTGGTCATACTGGCCTATTAACTGTCAACATGCCAGGGGAATCAGAAAGAGTAGCTGTGTTGCAAGATCACCAGCTCGATCCAGTGACGGGGGCTATTCTCCATATTGATTTATTTGAAGTATCAATGGAGAAACCCATTCGAGTGAAGGTTCCGGTCTCAATTACCGGGGCTGTGCCAAAGGGGGTCAAAGAAGGGGGCATTGTGCATCAACCTCTTCGCGAATTGCATATTGAATGCTTGCCAGGATTGATTCCTGATCATATCGAAGTCATGGCGGAAAATTTAGGTGTAGGCGAGGGCATTCATGTCAAAGACGTTCAGGTGCCTGACGGTGTCAAAATATTAGATGATCAAGAATCGATGGTTGTTCATCTTGCGACGAAAATGTCTGAAGCCAAGCTGGAATCAATGCTGACTCGTGAAGTGACAGAAAGTGCTGCGGCTCCTGCTGACGACAAAGCCAAAGCTGAAGGCGGGGCCACGGCAGCTGCTCCTGCTTCAGAAAGTAAAGCGAAAGAAAGTAAAAAATAATCATTGCATGTGGTCGTGGGTCTTGGAAATCCTGGAGTCCCCTATCAAAAAACGCGGCACAATTTGGGATGGATGGTTCTTGAGCATGCGGCTCATCGATGGGGAATTGCCTTAGCTCCACATGGTCAAGCCCTGCAAGGCCAGGGAGTGGCTGGTGATTGTTCAGTGCTACTGGCCTTACCCTTGATATGGATGAATCAGACGGGAGAAGTCGTTCTTTCCCTCCTTCATGAACGTAACCGCACCTCATCAGATCTCATTCTCGTGTATGATGATCTAGACCTCCCACTTGGGGCTCTTAAAATTAAAACTCGTGGAGGACCAGGTGGACACAATGGTCTGCGCTCCGTTTTGTCTCAGCTAGACACTGAAAATTTCTGCCGTTTGAAGATAGGAATTGGGCGACCTCACGATAATGAAGATCTCTCGCATTACGTGTTGTCACCATTTTCACCTGATGAAGGTGAGCAGGTTGATGCAGTATTACCTAGGGTGGTTGATGCCTTAGAATGTGTGATGAGTGAGGGGATTCCTGCGGCTATGAATCGATTTCATGCGCCGCCGCCATTGTCAGACATAGATGAGCCATGATGGTGAGTCTGGTTTCTTTTCCCGTCATTGTATGATTGCGTTGAGTTATCGTTCCATAGGTTTGACAGCATATTTAGCCCTGTGGTAGGTTCGTTTCCCTTTCGTGATACAAGGCGAATGGTCTGTCAACGAGTTAATTATTCATCGAGAAGGGGTGTTATGAAACTCTACGAATCAATATGTATTCTTCGGCCCGTTCAAGCGGAAACAGAACATGACCAGGTTATCGAGAAAATTAAGGAAATATTAACCAAGTCTGGGGCGAATATTTTAAAATTAGACAATAGCGGGAAGAAAAAATTAGCCTATGAGATTCAACATGAACGAAAAGGCACATTTATTACCATCCAATTCGAAGGCCCACCAACTGTGGTTGCGGAATTAGAGCGCTTTCAGCGAATGGAAGATCAGGTGATGAAATTTATGACCGTTTGTGTGAACCCGGCTGACTTAGTCGCTGTGGCTGAAACTGAAGGAGAAGATTCCGGGGATGGTGGGATTCAATAAAGTCATCTTGATTGGCAATCTGACGAGAGATCCAGAGCTTCGGTACACGCCGAGCGGGACCCCTGTTGTAAATTTTCCGTTAGCGGTGAATCGTCGTTATCGCCAGGCTGATGAACAAAAAGAAGAAGTATGCTATGTTGATATCGTTGTGTTTGGGAGGCAAGCTGAGCATTGTGGGCAGTATCTGAACAAGGGTGACGGGGCCATTGTTGATGGACGCCTGCAGCAACGACGTTGGGAAACAGATGATGGTCAAAAGCGAAGTAAGCATGAAGTGGTGGCCCAGACCGTGACATTCTTACCAAAGAAGGCATCTTCCGGTAGTTCTGAATCGAGAACAGCTGAAGACTCGCCATATGAATCAGAAGAATATTATCCTGACCCCATGCCCTAATATTTTAGCGGAGGAGAGGTTTCTGTGGAAAAAGGACGATTGTTTCAGCGGAAGAGGGTGTGCCGCTTTTGCTGTGATAAAACACCGTTAGATTATAAAGATGCGAATCTCTTGAGGAATTTCCTGACCGAACGTGGTCGGATTATCCCCCGTCGAACGTCAGGGAATTGTTTGCGTCATCAGCGTCGGCTTACGCAGGCGGTGAAGCGAGCTAGGCAGATTGCGATTCTTTCTTTTGCAGAAGAGCAACGTTAAAGAATTCAAATAGCCTGTGATGGTGCACGAAAGAAATTTGAGTGATTGCTCAAGAATCTTATGAGCAGACGATGCCAATGATGATCAGTCTAGTCGACATTCCTTCTGAAGGGCTCCGCATTGAGTGTGAGGTGCAGGCGTCTGAAATTGCTCTGTCGTCTGACGATGGAGAAATTCTTGGTCCTCTCAATTGCGCCGGGCAGGCTCTTGCCATTGACGACAATTCGGCCAATTTGCATGGAACGTTGACAGGGAAAGTCATGCGTAAGTGTGTCCGCTGCTTGATGAGTTTTGAAGAGGTTGTCTCATTGTCTTGGGATGCCGAATTTAGGCAATCACCTCAATCTCCGGCTGAGCCCGCATCTTCTAAGAAAAAGAAAAAAGGGAGTCGAAGGCATGAATCGGCCATGGTGAAAGAACATGAAAGTGAAATTGATACGTACCTGATTATAGATAGTCAGATTGATTTGCTTCCTGCGTTACGGGAACATCTCATCCTCGCCACTCCTCAACAACCATTGTGTCAAGAAGGTTGCGCAGGATTATGCCAGGCTTGTGGAGCGAATTTAAATGAAGGCGCATGCGGATGTTGCTCGCCTGTAACGGTTTCGTTACCCTTGGGGTTCGAAACAATAGCTTCTCAGAGTTCGCGCCAAGGTTTTGGGCGGATTGGGTCGATCTGAGGGAGCAGAACCGCAAGCGTAGAATGTCTACGCAGAGGATTATGCTAGTGAATATCGGCCAAAGATGGCCGGAATATGGGAGGTGAAAATGGGAAGGTATTGTTTCGGAAGCCCATAGTTTCGACTATTTCCTCTGTGTTGAGTCAAAAAACCACAAGCATACTTCAAGGCCTCTCTAAGGAGAGGCGTGAAGGGAAGACAAATAATTATATTTTTTTAACGAATAAGTTGGAATACTATGGCAAATCCTAAACACAAAATTTCAAAGGCTCGTCGTGATAAGCGACGGTCACATCTTGCGCTCACGCCACCAAATCTGTCGATATGTCCTCAATGTCATGAGATGAAGCAGCCTCATGTCACTTGCCTAAATTGCGGGACCTATAAAGGGAAGGCAATCATTGCGGTTGAAGAAGGATAGCGACTGACCTTTTTCACTTAGCTCTTTTTCAAGTCAATCCCATGAAAATAGCCGTTGACGCGATGGGAGGAGATCATGGCCTCGCTCCCACCGTTGAAGGAGCCATTCAGGCAACGAGGGAATCCCCTCTCTCCGTGATCTTGGTTGGTGATGAGTCTGCCATTCAAGCTCAGATAGACACCCTAAGCGGGAAAAAACCCAACATCGAAATTTTCCATGCGTCTCAAGTTGTTGGGATGCATGAATCTCCAGCCTTAGCGGCACGAAAAAAACGTGATTCTTCCATATGGAAAGCCACGGAGTTGGTCAAAACGAAACAAGTTGATGCCATAGTGAGCGCCGGGAATACCGGAGCAACCATGGTGTCGGCATTTTTTTTGTTAGGCCTCATTGCAGGCATTGAGCGTCCCGCTATTGCTGCCACATTGCCGACTCGGAAGGGGAAAGCCATTATGTTGGATGTCGGGGCGACCGTTGATTGTTCGGCTCGTCAACTCCACCAATTTGGCATTATGGGTCATGAGTATGGGAAGCATCTCTTGGGTGTGGACCGACCGCGTATCGGCCTGTTGAGTATTGGGGAAGAAGATAGTAAGGGCAATGAAGTGACGAAAGAGGCCTTTAAGCTTCTCAAAGACAGTCACATTCATTTCATTGGCAATATCGAAGGGCGAGACGTCTATAGTGGAAATGCCGACGTGATCGTGACCGATGGCTTTATCGGCAATGTGGCTTTGAAAATATCAGAAGGGCTAGCGGATGCCATTAAAAAAATGTTGATGCAGGAAATTGCGCAGTCTGCTCTTGGGCGGGTTTCTTATCTTTTCCTGGCAGGTCCCCTACTCCGTCTGCGCAGGAAAACAGATTATGCTGAATTTGGAGGGGCTCCGCTTTTGGGTGTAGAGGGTATCAGCATGGTTTGTCATGGGCGATCGTCTTCTAAAGCGATTAAGAACGCTATTTTGAAGGCCTATTCCTTAGCAAAGTATGGCTTGATCGAAGCCATTCGAGGTGATATTGCAAGCGGCGTTATTTCTCTGGAGGCTGAATCCAAAATTGTCTCTTGAAGCATCATGAATAGTGCTATCCTCGGTACTGGGAGTTATGTGCCCAATCGGGTGTTGACCAATGCTGACTTAGAGCGCATGGTCGACACATCGGATACCTGGATCGTGGAGCGGACGGGGATCCGAGAGCGTCGCTTGGTCGAACCCGGACAAGCCTGTTCAGATTTGGCGCTGGAAGCCGCTCAGCGGGCACTTCTTGCTGCCAATGTAAAGGCGGGTGATATTGATTTGATACTCATGGCAACATGCACGGGAGACACGCCGCTTCCATCCACGGCATGCTTGCTTCAGCATCGATTAGGCGCCACTCGGGCTGCCGCATGTGATATCTCAGCAGCCTGTTGCGGGTTTGTGTATGCCTTATCGATTGCCGATGCCTATATCAAAAATGGGATGCGGTATGTGCTCGTCATTGGCGCAGAAGTCATGTCATCCATTACCGATTGGACGGATCGTAATACCTGCGTATTATTTGGTGATGGGGCTGGGGCCGTAGTGCTGGGCCAAGGTTCGTCTGAGACAGGGGTTCTCTCTACCCATTTGCACGCCAATGGGCGACTTTCTGACATGATTCATGTTCCTGGTGGTGGTTCCAAAGAACCAGCCTCAAAAGATGTGTTGGATAATAAGCGGTGTTTTGTCAAAATGAAAGGCAATGAAACGTTTAAAATTGCCGTCAAATCCATGGAAGAAGCAGCTCAAGAAGCGGTACGAGCTAATGGAGTGACGCTGGACGATGTTGATATGTTTATCCCCCATCAGGCAAATATGCGAATTTTAAATGCAGTTAGGCAGCGTTTGGGATTCTCTCAAGAAAAATTGATGATAAATTTAGACAAATTTGGTAATACGTCTGCTGCATCTATTCCCTTGGCCCTCGATGAAGCTGTTCTGAGCCAGAGAATTCAAAAAGGTCATTTGGTTCTGTTGGCGGCCTTCGGGGCTGGTCTAACGTGGGCATCTGCGTTGGTACGTTGGTAAGTGGCCTGTGCAACTAAAAAGACCTGTTTCGCTGTGATCCTTGATACTAGGTAAAGTGCGAAAAGGGTAAAAACATTCCTTATGTAAGGAATGAGAGAAAAAGGGGAAATCATGTCTGACATGAAATGGGGCGAAGGGGACTGGGCCTTAATTCTTGGGGCTTCGAGCGGATTTGGTGAAGCTGCGGCTTTAGAGTTAGCGAATGTAGGGTTCAATATCATTGGTGTGCATTTGGATCGAAAATCAACGCGACCCAATGCTGAACGTATTGCGACGAAAATTCGCGAGTTGGGGCGCGACGTCTTATTTTTTAATGCCAATGCCGCCGATTCAGAAAAGCGAGCCGATATTTTACAAGCGGTGAAGCAACGAAGCGAAGAATCAGGAAAACCGGTCACTGTCCGAGTGCTGTTGCATTCATTAGCCTTTGGAACCTTAAAGCCGTATATTGCGGAATCTGCGGCTGAAGGAATCAATAAGGCTCAGATGGACATGACCCTAGATGTGATGGCAAATTCCCTCGTATACTGGACGCAAGATTTAGTGAGACTGAAGTTCCTAGGCTCGGGAGGCCGTATCTTTGCGATGACAAGTGCGGGAGGGGCTCGAGTGTGGAAAACGTATGGTGCTGTTTCGGCAGCCAAGTCGGCCCTCGAATCCCACACACGGCAGCTAGCTTTAGAATTGGCTCCGTTAGGTATTACCGTCAATTGTCTAATGGCAGGAGTCACTGATACTCCTGCCCTACGAAAAATCCCTGGGTCTGATGACATGCTTGCTATGGCTCAACGGAAAAATCCGTCAAATCGCTTGACGACGACTCAGGATGTGGCCGATGCCTTAGGTCTTTTGTGTCATCCCAAAGCGCATTGGATTACCGGGAATGTGATTTGTGTTGATGGTGGCGAATTTATTGTGGACTAGTCGTCCCAAAGATTCTGGTGCTTTGTCACGAATGCAATGCCAAGTCTTCATTTTTCTGAACCGTGAACGAACGACGTGAAATCAACTATTGGGTTTTTATTCCCTGGGCAGGGCTCGCAATCGGTTGGAATGGGGAAGGCGCTGTATGACGCGAATTCCCATATTTCTGCTTTTTATCAAGACGCCGAAAAAGTCTTGGGGTATGATGTGGGTGTTTTATGTTTTGAGGGCCCTATAGAGCAGCTCAATCAAACGGAATATACGCAACCCGCTTTGCTCGTCACGAGTGTCGCAGCCTTGCAGCTTGTACAAAATGGGCCGCTGATTCCGGCAGCCGTGGCTGGGCATAGTTTGGGGGAATATACGGCTCTCGTGGCTGCCGGTGCGATCGGGTTTTCCGAAGCCGTCGGTTTGGTGAAAAAACGAGCGCAATATATGGCCGAAGCTATGAGTCCGGGGAGTGGATTGGTGGCTGCGATATTGGGTCTTTCCGTGTCAGAGGTGTATGAGGTGTGTAAAGAGGCCGAAGCCTTCGGTACCGTGGTCCCGGCGAATTTAAATTCCCCAGTGCAGACGGTGATTGCTGGAGAGAAAGTTGCGGTAGAACGAGCATTGGAACTGGCAAAGATACGAGGAGCCAAACGCGTGAAGACCTTGCCAGTCAGCGTTCCGGTCCATACACCATTAATGCAGGTTGCGGCGGATCGTTTAAAACACGATATTGATTCTTTAGAATGGTCTGATTTGCAAGTACCCTTGATCAACAACGTGGAAGCCAAGGTCCTACGATCTGCCGATGACGTGCGAGTGTCTTTGGTTAAACAACTCCCGTCTTCTGTTCGTTGGCAAGAGACTATTCAGACGATGTGGGCAATGGGCATTACAAGTTTTATTGAAATTGGTCCAGGTAAAGTCTTGACGGGGTTAGTGAAACGTATTGTACCTGAGGCCGACACGTGGAATATCTTTGATCAAGAATCGTATGAACATGTTCTCGCCCATGTGGCATAATCAACGCGCATTCCACATTGTATCGAAGGCGTGGCAATGTCATTGACAGGAAAGATTTCCATCGTGACTGGAGCTGCGCAAGGCATTGGCCAAACAATTGCCACAACATTGGCCCAAGAAGGTGCGGATGTGGTTGTGGCTGATCTAAATGCGAACAGCTGCCAAGAAACCGTCGACCGTATTCAGCAGTTAGGAAGAAAGGTCATAGCGGTGTCGGTCAATGTTGGTGATTGGGATCAAGTCAAGAGTATGGTGGATCATGTACTGAAGGAATGGGGACGAATAGATATTTTGGTGAATAATGCAGGAATCACTCGAGATGGTCTCCTCATGCGTATGAAAGAAGAAGATTGGCAGGCTGTGCTTCAGGTGAATGTGACGGGAACCTTTTTTTGTGCAAAAGCGGTGTTGCCGACAATGAGTCGACAACGGAGTGGACGCATCGTGAATATTGCCTCGATTGTCGGGGCCATTGGGAATGCGGGGCAGGCGAACTATGCAGCTTCGAAAGCGGCCGTCATTGGTCTGACCAAAACCATCGCACGAGAATATGCCAGCCGCAACATTACGATCAATGCGGTTGCCCCTGGATTTATTGATACGTCGATGACCCAAGGACTATCTGCTGACACGAAAGAGGCTCTCTTAAGTCAGATTCCCTTAAAACGATTGGGACAACCGTCTGATGTTGCTGATGCTGTGAGTTTTTTATGTACGGAGAAGGCGGGATATATTACAGGGCATGTCTTGCACGTGAATGGTGGAATGCATATGGCATAGAGAAGAGCTTATGCAGTGTGCAAACTGAATAAACATTGAAGGAGGAGGTGCCAACGATGGCTGTAGAAGAACGGGTGAAGAAAATTATTGCCGAACAATTAGGGGTGGAAGAAGATGATGTGGTGTCCGATGCCAAATTTGTTGAGGACCTCGGAGCCGATTCTTTGGATACCGTGGAATTAGTCATGGCTCTAGAGGAAGAATTTGAAATTGAGATTCCGGATGAAGATGCGGAAAAAATTCTCACGGTTTCAGCAGCCGTTGACTTTATCAAGGAGAAATCCTGATTCCTCGAATCAGCACGTGTGAAGAGGAATATTGTGATGGCTGAGTGGATTCCTCGTCGAGTGGTTGTGACCGGGATGGGACTCGTCACCCCGCTGGATATTGGTGTCTCTAAAACATGGGAAAAACTCTGTCAGGGACAATCAGGCATTGGACCTATCTCACGGTTTGATGCGAGTCAGTACTCTGTTCGCATTGCAGGAGAAGTGAAGAATTTCGATCCTGCAGACTTCATTGAAAAAAAAGAAGTCAAAAAAATGGATACCTTTATCCATTTTGCTATTGCTGCCAGCCAAGAGGCTGTAGATGATGCCAAGTTGATCGTGGATTCTCACAATGCCGAACGAGTGGGAGTATATATTGGCGCAGGCATCGGCGGTCTTCCAGCAATTGAGCGGTACCACAAGATATTATTAGAACGTGGGCCGGACCGTGTGACTCCGTTTTTTATCCCAATGGTCATTATCAATCTGGCTTCAGGCCAAGTGGCTATTCGATATGGCGCGAAGGGACCGAATGCCTGCGCCGTGACCGCATGTGCTACTGGGAATCATTGCATTGGTGATGGATTTCGTCTCATTCAGCGCGACGAAGCCGATGTCATGATTGTCGGTGGTGCGGAGGCAACAATATGTCCCACAGCTGTCGCTGGTTTTGGGGCTGCCAAGGCCTTATCGCGGCGGAACGATGAACCAGAGAGAGCAAGTCGTCCGTTTGACAAAGATCGTGATGGCTTCGTGATTGGAGAAGGCGCAGGGGTGCTGATCATAGAAGAACTCGAACATGCTCGTGCTCGTGGCGCCCGTATTTATGCCGAAATCATTGGCTATGCGATGAACAGCGATGCGTTTCATATTACCGCTCCGCCAGAAGATGGTGCGGGTGCAATCAAGTGTATGGAGCGGGCGCTTCAGGATGGGGGCGTGTCCAAATCGACCGTTGGGTATATCAATGCCCATGGGACATCAACCTTCGCCGATCGTGTGGAAACACACGTCATCAAAGAGGTATTCGGCGAGCAAGCCTATTCCATTCCAGTAAGTTCAACCAAGTCTATGACAGGACATTTACTTGGAGCCGCAGGTGGCATTGAAGCGGTCTTCTCCATTTTAGTCTTGCAACACGGTATCATTCCCCCAACGATCAATTTAGATGATCCTGATCCTGAATGTGACCTGGATTATGTTCCTCATCAGGCTCGTGCCTGTTCTGTTGATGTGGCTATTTCCAATGCATTTGGATTTGGCGGAGTGAATGCCTGCTTAGTCTTTCGTCGGTGGCATGAGGCATAAACACAACAGACGTGTGGTTGCTTGCTGCCCCGTACAGTGTCCTCATTCCTATCCTCTCGCCATGTGCCATGAGCGTCGTCATGCGATATGATACAATACAACGATTATTGAAGAGGGAATTGAGAAAGTCGCATCAGTCTTGTATGGGGTTGTTGAATACTATCACGTGCATAGCCCTTACATGCCCGGGGTGTGATCGACAGGAACAGCCAAGGGAATGGTCAAAAAAGTTCGTCTAGCAATGATGGTGATATGTCATGTTACAGATTCAAGATATTCAGGACACTCTTGATTATGTGTTCACACAAGAAGCACTGTTACGTGAGGCTCTCACCCATCGGTCTTTTTTGCATACACCGGAACATGCCACAGCCCAACATAATGAACGTCTGGAATTTTTAGGAGATGCCGTGTTGGGTTTGGTTGTAAGCGAAAGCCTTGTGGCCATGTTCCCAACGTTTACCGAAGGGGAATTATCCAAACTCAAAGCTGGGTTGATTAGTAGAGTCACGCTTGCAAAAGCTGCAGGGCGTCTTACCCTCGGACAGTGGTTGCGACTTGGTCGAGGGGAAGAAGCGTCTTCGGGTCGTGAAAAACATTCGCTGTTGGCGAATGCACTAGAAGCGCTTATCGGAGCTGTGTACCTTGATAGTGGATTGGACGCAGTTCGTACGTTCATCCACCGCGCGTTGGCCCCTGAATTTACTGACCTACGAGAACGCCCGGAGTTATCTGTCGGGGGAGATTGGAAAAGCCGGTTACAGGAATGGTTACACAAACATGATGGAACAAGTCCCCGGTACCGACTCGTCCAGGAATCAGGTCCTGATCATCAAAAAATGTTTAGTATGACAGTCGAGATGTGTGGAGAAGTCATAGGGCGCGGCGAAGGACGTACAAAAAAGGAAGCTGAGCAATGTGCGGCAGAACAAGCGCTTGCACACGTGAGCGAACCTAGGTCTGATATCATAAGACATTTACCTAAATAGTTATGGAGGAGTGACGATGGACGTTTTATCTGGTGTGTGCGTGAATACGTTTCGACAAGGAATGGTGGTATGTGGTGTCATAGCCATGTTGAATCTACTCGTGATTCCAGTGGTCTTGGCAGAAGACTCGCCTTCGGCTGATCAGCAAGCACCCCACGTTCTCCTGAAGACAAAATTTGGTGAAATGGAAATTGTGCTTTTTCCCGATTTAGCCCCCAAGCATGTGGAAAGTTTTCTCAAACTAACCAAATCCGGATTTTATAATGGGACGATTTTCCATCGCATTATTCCAGGATTTATGATCCAAGGTGGTGATCCGTTGACGAAGGATCCAGCGAATCGAAATAAATTTGGGACAGGCGGTCCAGGCTATACGGTGCCTGCAGAATTCAGCAAGGTCGCTCATGAAAAAGGTATTCTCTCTGCCGCCCGAACGGCAGATCCCAATAGTGCTGGCTCCCAATTTTTCATCATGGTTGCGAAATCGCCTCACTTGGATGGCCAATACACGGTCTTTGGAGAAATTGTCAAAACGATTGTGAGTCAGCCTAAAGATTTGCGGGATAGCCCAGTCGAACGGATTGAGATGACGATTGAAGTGATGAAATAACCGGATGATCAATTGGGCAAGAACTGGCCACAGCTTTACAAGATAATGTGTGATGGGGATGTGGAGTCGTAGGCTGTTGAGCAATTGCAAAATGAAGGTTTTTGGAAATTTACACCTCTTAAAAAAGTTGCCGCCCCCGTAAGCAAACTAATATTTATGTTCATATCTTAGAACGCGTGAAACGAGGTCTGGAGCGGTTTATTACGCAATATTAACCGGCATTACATTACTGAGAGGTTCAACCAGGATGCCACCATGACGTTTGCCGAACTGGTCCGATTGCTAGAAAAGCAAGGGTTCTCACTCATGAAAGAGAAAGGCTCGATTCGGTATTATCGAAAAACCGGCCATGACAAACTCATTCGCATTGATTACCATGGGAAGAAAGAGGTGCCGACGGGAACCTGTCATGCCATTCTGAAGGCCGCTGCGCTTCCTGTTCGAAAGGATCAGTCAGATGATTGATTTACCCTATTCCTTAGTGATCGAAGCTACGGACGACCCCACCTTCTTTGGATTTTTTTCCCCTGACCTCGAAGGCTTCACCGGCACCGGCCATTCTGTGGAAGATTGTCTCTATCAGGCCAAATGGGGTATGGAGGAACACGTTACTCTTTTGGAGACCGAGAGCTTGCCGATCCCCTCACGCACCCTCCACCCCACCGTTCTCATTCAAAACACACAACCCGCAGGCAGTGTTTCCTAACTGACAACGTTGCCTTAGGACTTGCGTGAAAATAACTTGGACAGTTCGTAGCCAATCTTCGGGCTACCTTTGAACCTAAAAACGGCAGTTGGATCATGAAAGTCTGCACAACCCCTTGTAAATGTAAAAATTGACTCATCACCTAAAAGGTGACCACACAATTTGTACATTCCCTATGCACATCAATTGCTTGCACAGCTTTTTCGCGCCCAACTGCCGTCTTTAGGTTGAACGCGCCTCAATCGAAAAACACCTCAACATAGCTCCGCCATGCCTCGGGTTTTCCTCAATCGTTCCGTCCAAATCTGGCCCAAATCTTGTTGCGAATGTGTTCAAGTTATTTTCACGCAAGTCCTAAGTCGCATTTTATTTATCGCTGATAGAAGCTATGATCAGATATGAATATTTTGGAAAGAGGGAGGAAAATTATGCGTCTTATGTGGCGGTATAATCACCACACCGTCGGTCGCCTTTGAATGTGACCGCAAATGGCCACAGCTTCACAAGACATTGTATTATGAGGAAGTGGATTCAGGTTGGTAATC